>JAIOHO010000573.1 GCA_019912905.1 Anaerolineae bacterium | reverse complement strand
ATCTGATTTCGCTGATTCCGCTGGGTGGGGCACTGATCGGGGTCGGTTGGTGGGCGGCGTTTGTCCGCCAGATTCGCGGCCCCTACAATACCGCTTTCAGCGAAAGCATCCCCTGGCTGCTGGCCGTCCTGGTGGTGCTGGTGGTGACGTTTGGCGGGCACGAACTGCTGCACGGTCTGGCGATCCGCTGGGCCGGACATAAGCCGCGCTATGGCATGGAATTGAGCAAGGGTGTCCTGTATGCGACCACCGATCAGGCCCTGTTCCCGCGCAATCATTTTCTCATCATTGCGCTGACCCCGCTGGTCGCCCTGACGCTGGCAGGCATGGTGTTGATGATTTTCGTGCCGGATGGGGTGGGGTATTACCTCGGGCTGATCGTGGTGCTGAATGCGGCTGGGGCAATCGGCGATTTATGGATGGCGGCGGTCGTCGTGCGCTATCCGCCGGAAGCGTTAGTGCGCGATGAAGCCGACAGCATTCGGGTTTACGTACAGGGGGATACTTCGGCCTGATCGCGCGGTTCGGCTGCCGCCAGACTCGGCTCCGGCTCGGTGCCGGTAGGGAGTTCGACCCAGAAAACTGAACCGCCCCCCGCCGGGAAACTGGCCCCGACTTCGCCATTCTGCATAGTGACCAACTGTTTGACGATCCATAACCCCAGGCCGGTGCGCCCTTCGCCATCGGTCGGCTTGGTGCTCAATTTACCAAATTCGCTGAACAGGCGGTCGCGCTCGGATTCGGGGATACCCGGCCCCTGATCATGAATCAGAATACGAATCGCGCTCTCCAGCGGCTGCGTAGACAGGGTGACGACGGTATCACGCGGGCTGTATTTGATGGCATTGCTGACCAGATTGCTGAGCGCCTGGACCAGACGGCGCGAGTCGGCCAGCACATACCCGTTCACCTCGTCCAGCTTGAGGAAGATATTCTTCTTCTGCGCGCTGATATTAAACTGGATGAGTACATCCCAGAGGGCATCCTCGATCAGAATGTCTCTGAGATCGAGGTCAAGGGCCTGGCTCTGGATGGCCGCCATATCCAGAAAATCGCTGACGATGTCCTGCATCGATTCCAGGGCGACTTCGATGTTTTCCAACAGCACGGCGACGCTCGGGTCTTCGTCCAGCATGCTGCGCAGCAAAAAGTGCGCCATGCGGATGTTGTTCATGGGGTTTTTGAGTTCGTGTGAAGCGATGTGGAAAAAGCGGTCGCGCATAGCCTGGATCGCTTTGAGATCGCTGATATTCTTTTTCTGGGTATCCAGCAGATTCTTGAGGGTGAGCTGTGTGCGGATGCGCGCCAGAACCATCTGCTGGTCGATGGGCTTGGTCAGGTAATCGTTGGCGCCCATTTCCAGACCGCGCACGACATCGTTGTTTTCGGCCATGCCCGAAATGAAGATGACGGGTGTATCCGCCAGATGCGGCGTCGTGCGGATGGTTTCGAGCAGTTGAAAGCCGCTGACGACCGGCATGTTGATGTCGGTGAGCACCAGATCAAACAAGCCTTCGTGCAGACAGTTTAAGGCTTCCTGCCCACTGCTGGCGGTGGTCAGCCGATAATGGGGTTCCAGAATGCGGCGCAGCAGCAGCATAATGGATGGGTCGTCATCTACCAGAAGCAGATGCGCCAGGGGGTGGTGACTCGAATGATCCTGAACCGTCATACGTTATGATCGCTCATCTGAAGATGGGCATACTTTCGGGCTTCTGCACCACAAGGACAATGAACCGGACTGTTTGGTTTGTTCTCTGTAAGCGGGGGCCGGGGCTGCGTCGAATGCCTGGATTAACCCGCCGATTGTATCTTAAGCCTATCATACTGAATACTTGTTTAAAAGTAAACAATCGCTAGAGATTCCTAACCAAATCAATAAAAAAGATGGGACTGATCTGCCGCGGTTATTGCAGCGTGATACGCCATTCGGTCACTCGAACGATGACACCGCCATCCCGAACGAACAAGACCGGCACCAGCGGTGCATCGGCGGCGGCCAACTGGACCGGTTCGCCGATCTGCTCGTCGTTAAAGAAGAGGGTGATGGTCCCGGTGCGCGTGTCGCGTTCGAGCCGGATGCGCACCGCAACCGCATTGACACTGCGCTGGCTCAGGGTGCGCACCGCGCCGTTGACCCACTGCCCCATATTGATGACCCCGGCCTGCATCAACTGAATCTGTAATCCGGCGGTCGCAGTCGGATTATCGGCGGCCTGAAGCAGCGCGCCAAAAAACACGGCTTCATCCAGCAGCAGCGGCGGGTTAAAGGTCGTCAGGGTCATAGTCGCTTCGAGACGGCGGATGCGGGCGGCGGCGTTGTTGCCATAAAAGGTTTCCAGCAGGTCCGGCGGTAAGGTGATATACAGGATGTCGCTGCCGGTGGAGGTTCCTACCCCCAGACGCCAGGAGGTGCCATCCGAACCTGGCGAAAACTGCTCCACGTCCCAGGGATAGGCGGTCATCTGCCGGGCTAACTCCAGCAAATCCTGCCGCCCCTGGACGCCCTGCGCGGGCAGCGTCGCGGTCGGGGACGGCGTGGAGGTGGGAGTATCGCTCGGCGTCGGCGTGTTGGAGGGAGTCTGAGTCGGCTGCGGGGTTGCGGTGAGGGTGGGCGCGTCCGTGACCGGCAGCGGTGTCGGGGTGGCAGTCGGCGGACTATCGGTGGGGCGCAGCGTCGGCGTGGCAAAGTCCGTCATGACCACGGCCTGCGGTGACGTGCTGGCGGAGGTCTCTTCGGTAGCCGGGCTGGAGGGTGTGCCGTCTTCGGCAATGACCGCCGCCGGGGTGCCGGATGTCGGCGTCGCGGTGATGGTCATGGAGAGACCGGCGTTGGGGTCTCCGGGCGCATTGAGGGCGACAAAGATCAGGGTGACGAGGGCGATTCCTCCCAGGCCGCCCAGGACTGCCACACGCGGAATGCGCAGTGGACGCCGGGGGGCGTCCGGCTCGTCCTGATGATAGTCCAGCTCAGCGATGGCTGCCGCTTCATCAAGCTGGGGGGTTGGTTCGCTGGTCGGCGGGGCCGGGAATTCGGGCGACTGCTCGGTCAGGTCATACCAGGCGCGGTAGAGCGGGTAGGCCGGGTGGCGGTCGATGAACATGGCCCGGAACAATTCGTTAAAGCGGGTCAGCCGGGCGCTGCGGCGGATGTTGTGATCGGTATAGGTTTGCAGG
>JAIOHO010000572.1 GCA_019912905.1 Anaerolineae bacterium | reverse complement strand
GTACCTCGGCTTCCTGGTGTCGGGGCTGGCCCTCAGCAACCTGTTTTACGGCTATCAGAACTGGGTGGTGACCTACGCCACGCCGGATCAGCGCCCGATTTATGCCGGGTTGTTCAATACGGTTGCCGCCGTCATTTCGATGATCGCCCCGCTGATCGCCGGAACGATTGTCCAGAATATCGGCTATGGCACATTGTTCGGCACCGCCGTGGTGATGGTGCTCGGCGCGCTGTTCGTCACCCTGCGCTACGTCCGCAATCCGCAGATAGAGCGGGTCGCGGAGCCAGCCTGATCAGGCCACATCGCGGCGCTTGAACATCAGGATTGCCAGAGCCAGCAGGCCCCCCAGCCAACCGGCCAGCAGCAGAACCGAGGCGAGTCCGCTGTTTTGAATCAGCACGCCATCTGCCGCTGGGATCGCCAGGGATGTTCCTTGAGCAGCCAGGGCGCGCAGATTAGAGACATTGTAAGAGGGCATAATCTGGACCAGACGCAGCACATTGGGCGAGCCGCTCAATTGCGCCGCGACACTCAGCAGCGTACTGGAGCCGAAATCGAGGGTCGCCGCCGCGACTCCGCCGATGACGCCAAACAGGATCGAGCGAGTCAGCAGGGACGCGACCATCGCATAAGCTACCATCAGCAGCAGCGAGACGGCGCTGATGGCAGCATTCACGCTGTAATCGACGGCGAACCGGCCCAGACTGGCGGCGTCGATGGCGGGCACGACTGGCAGGCCCAGGATACCGGAGAGGATCAGGCTGCCAAGCCCGGCCACCAGCGATGTAATGGCAAAGGCGATCAGCAGGAAGGCGCTGGCAACCGCAAATTTCGCCAGGATGAGCCGCGACCGGCCCTGGCGCGGAACGATATTTTTCCAGGTGTTCCAGACGGCCTCGCCCGCGAAGATCGTCGCCGAAAACGCCGCCAGCAGCATCTGACCGAAGACGCTGGCCGGGGCGATCTGCCAGGCCATCCTCATCTGATCCGTCCAGCGAATCTCGTCGAGATGCAGTTGGCCGGGGCCTAAGCCGAGCAGGACGGCCAGCGTCAATAAGGCGAATACCCCCACCGCGCCCGCCGGAAAAATCCAGACCGTCAGCCCGGTAGACCAGCGGTTGCCGCCGGTCTTCTGCCATTCGGCGCGGAATGAATCAAGCATAGGCCACCTCGGTTTCAGCCATCGGGTTGGTTTCGTTGTGGACGACGTTGAGGAAATATTCTTCCAGCGTCAGGCGGTGCGGCATCACCTGAAAGACGTCGATCTGGGCCGCCAGCATCCGGCGCAGCAGCGCGGGAGTCTCGTCGTCTGCCGCCTGGACGTACAGCCAGGTCTCGTCGTGGTTCACCGCGTAATCGGCTGCGAGCAGCGCCGCAGCGCGGTCCAGAGGACGGGCCGCAAACTTGATCTGCGCGCCACCGGCCAGCAGGTCATTCACCGCTCCAGCGCTGACCAGTTTGCCCCGGTGCACGATGGCGACGTGATCGCAGGTCTGCTCGACCTCGTGCAGCAGATGGCTGGACAGCAGCACCGTCTTACCGTCACGGTCGGCCAGTTCACGGATGAGACTGCGCATCGCCTGAATGCCGCTGGGGTCAAGCCCATTGGTCGGTTCATCCAGAATCACCAGATCGGGATCGTTGAGCAGGGCAGCGGCGATGCCAAGACGCTGCTTCATGCCGGTGGAATAACCGCGCACCGGACGCTCGGCATATTCGGCCATCCCCACCCGTTCCAGCAGCGCGTTGATCCGTCCCGGCTGAAAGCAGCCCGCCGTGCGCGCCAGCACTTCCAGGTTAGCGCGTCCACTCAGAAACGGATAGAACGTCGCGCTGTCCACGAATCCGCCTACCCGCTTGCGCAGGAGACTCCCGGCCTGGGTGACGGGCTGCCCGAACAGGCGCACCTCCCCGGCAGTTGGCGCAGCCAGCCCAAGCATCATCCGAATGGTGGTCGATTTCCCGGCTCCGTTATGACCCAGAAAACCGTAGACCGTGCGCTCCGGGACGGTGAACGTCAGTCCATCGACGGCGCGCACCATCGTTTTACCATTTTTGAACGTCTTGTGCAGGTGGTCGATTGCAACCGCGTCAATCATGAGTCCACCTTTCACGCCATCTGACGGGCGGCACTGACCCGGCTCAGGACCGTCAGCATCCCACCGAACAGGACAAACGGCAGCGGATACAGAACCGCCGGGATCATCGCCAGCCAGAGCAGCGCCGGATAACCAGGAATATGCGTCAGGCTGAAGGCCAGCAGGAAACCTGCCAGCAGTGCGCTGATGAGCATTACGATCACCCCCTGCCGCTCCCAGCGCCAGGCCGCCAGCACCCCGGCCAGCAGGATGCCGTTGAGCAGCAGCATGGTGGTCTCGGTGCCGCCCAGCGTCACTTTGAGGTAGAACAGGCTCAACAGCAGACTCGCCATACGGGTAATCGCGCGGGCCTGCTCGATCGGCCCGGTTGGATTCAGGGTTATGACCCAATGCGTGCGCCCAGCCTCCCACAGCAGCGAACCCAGTTCACGCGCGCAAAACGCGAGGGCATCGCCCCGCTGATTGGCCTGTGTCCAGGCGGTCTCGAAGACGGCCTGCATCTCGCGGGCAAATTCAGCGCGCAAGGCTGCCGGGTACAGATGCATCAGCCCCCAGTAAAGGCGCGGAATGAGCATCTTCATCTTCATATTGTGTCCCCTTTCAACCGCAGCCGGGCGACCTGTGCCACCTGCTGCAACCGGTCCGTTTCCGCCTGGAGAATGCGACGGCCTGTGTCGGTCAGCGTATAGACTTTGCGGGGACGGCCCTCGTCGTCGGAGTCGTCATCGTCAGCACGGGCAATCCAGCCCTGTTCGAGCAGCCGCTTGAGCGCGCCGTATAACGTGCCGGTGCCCAGCGTGATGCGCCCGCTGCTCAGGCTGGCAACGTCCTGCATGATGGCATAGCCATGTTTGCCTCCGGGGGCCAGGCTGAGCAGGATAAAAAAGGTGGCTTCGGTCAGTGGAAGATGTTCATTCATCAGATCGCCCTACGATAGGTCGCGTTACGACATGTCACTAGACGACATATTAGAATAAGTTGGATGACTTGTCAAGCAGGGATTCGGAAATCGGACGATCCGACTCGGATCAATTTTCAGAGGAGCAGGAATTTGAAGGCAGCTCAAGCCGCGACAAAAGTGCGAATTTCAACCTGGACACCGGACTGGGCGGCAGATTCCGCGGCAGCCAGCAATTGCGCGGTCGTCGCCTCATCGACATAGGCTTCGCCACAGTTCGCACAAACCTGAGCAGGAACACCCTTAAATACCAGTGTGGTTGCGTCTCGTTCCAGCGTGATCGTCACGACACCCGATTGGGTTTCACCGTGTTTACAAATGACACACTTCATTTGTTTTGATCCTTTTTTTGTTTGAAACCGGGTTTCCACAAAGCGGGGTCAGGTTCATAGGCAGTAATGATAATCGTCTCGTCATCGGCATCATTATCCGCTGCAACCACATGTAACGGGCGTTTTTCCCGCCAGCCAAGAACCAAGCGGCTGGGATACGGAGTGTCATCGGGGTATTCGCGGATCACCTCACCATGCTCGATAACCGTGCGCACATCCATCTGGCTAATGCCCCGCTCAAACATCTTCTGGATTGCATGAACACGAAATATGAGCTTTCGCATTATTTCCAGACCTTGCCTCCAAAACTGATTGTAGCACAGTCGGATTTGAAGCGGCGCACTTCGCTGCTAGAATGAACCCATCATCGGTTCAAGGAAAGTGACGACCTTTGACAATGCTGACCGAACAACGCAACCCCAAGAGTATGGGAATCGACCAGCGCCCGACGCTGGACATCCTGCAAATCATGAACGACGAGGACGCCACCGTTCCCGGCGCGGTCCGCCAGGCGCTCCCGGCCATCGCCCAGGCGGTCGATCTGGCGGCGGATCGGCTGCGCGGCGGCGGACGGTTATTCTACGTCGGCGCGGGCACCAGCGGGCGGCTGGGGATTCTCGACGCAGCGGAGTGTGTGCCGACTTTCAGCGTGCCGCCGGAACTGGTCCAGGGCCTCATCGCCGGGGGCGAAGCGGCGGTGATGCATTCCATCGAAGGGGCGGAGGACAGCGCCGAAGGAGGCCGCCGTGACCTGATGGCGCACGACCTCACCGCTCAGGACGTCGTCGTCGGCATCGCGGCCAGCGGACGGACACCCTATG
>JAIOHO010000571.1 GCA_019912905.1 Anaerolineae bacterium | reverse complement strand
AGTAGGCCGGGTCCTCGGCAGCGCTCTTGAGGCGCTCCTGACTGACGAGGCCCAGCATCCACACCGGGTTATGCTCGGTTGCTCGCCACAGGTCGGGGTCCAACCGTCGGAACAGGGCAATCGTCTCCTGATCCCACGCCCAGCGCACGTTGTAGGCCAGCTCGTTGAGGCGCTGGAGCGGCTGTGGCAGGTTGGGCACGACATGGATCGTTGCAACAGGTTTTATCATACGAACTCCTGTTTTCTGGTGAGTTTAGTGGAGTCGATTCTGGAATCGCTCCCATGCCATCATAGCTTGAGTCTGGAACAATTCGCAACGGCCAAGATGCAACGAAAACGGACGCTCATTTTCTAAAGGATGTTCACACTTTGTGGGTTGTGCTACAATAATTGTGGTATTCATTCAGCAGGAGTTCTGGATTCGTGTTGAAGAAACGTGTTTTGAAAAGCCGCCCGGCATGCAAGGTGAGCTTTTATCTGCCCGCGACTATCAAAGCAGAAACCGTGCATCTGGTGGGTGACTTTAATAACTGGGACGAACAAGCCACGCCCATGAAGCAGCTTAAAGATGGGCGTTTTTCCGTCGAACTCGAACTCGAAACCGGCAAGGAATATCAATTCCGCTATCTGATCGACGGCAGCGAATGGCATAACGATTGGGATGCCGACAAGTATGTTCCGAATCCCTTCAGCGGCGATAATTCGGTTGTGGTGACTTAGAGAGCTTTTATGAATTAGTTTTCTTCCAGGCTCGTTATGAGCGCTATCCGAAATCGCGAGGATAAGGGAGAAACCACGATGATTAAAAAGCAGTATCTCAAGAGCCGCCCCGTATGCAAAGTCACCTTCTCACTGTCGCCTGATAAGGGTGCGGACAAAGCCGATGTCGTCGGTGATTTCACCGATTGGCAGCCCTCCCCTATGGAACAGTTAAAAAACGGCAGCTTTAAAGTTGTGCTCGAACTGCCCCAGGGGAACGAATATCAGTTCCGCTATCTGCTCAATGGCAGCGAGTGGATCAACGAAACAGAAGCCGATCACTTCGTACCCAATCCATACTCCGGCGAAAATTCTGTCGTCACCATCTAGGGTGAATGTGCCCCGGTCCGCTTGTGCGCCGGGGCTTCTTTTATTCCGCCAGTTCCAGATTGAATTCTTCGACCACGCTGCGCAAAATCTCTGTGCCCGTCGTGGAGCCAGATATGACCACGGCCAGGTCCGGCATGAGACGCTCGGACATATCACGCCCGGTCGCCTGCTGAACCAGCATGACCGCGGCGGCGGCACAGGCGATCGCATAGCGCGGCTGCCGGCTGTCGAGCGCGTCGTTGGTGAAGGTGTAGCTGGTGTAGGCCCGCTGGATCAGTTCCTGGGCGTCCAGCATGGCTTTCAACTGCTGGGCGGTGTCCGGGCCGACCGTGGGCGCGTGTTCTTCCAGAAACGCATCGGCATCCTGAGCGCCTAACAGCACCGGTGCATAGCGGTCGCGCAGGTGCCAGGGTTCGATGTCAAGCGGACGTGCCATGTCTTCGTAGGCACGGTCCAGGTCGCTGGCGACATTGTCCAGCGCCCGGCGCAGCGCGCCTTTCCAGGTGGTGTCGCGTTTAGGATCTGCCTGTCCGGTGGCCCAGTTTGCCAGTCCCCGCTGGTCACTCCAACTGCTCGGTTCGTGAATCTTCACAGCCCAGGAGGGCGGGCACTCCTTGAAATAGGTGTCGAGATTCGTCATGGTGTAACCGACGGCGGGTGCTTCGTGAGTCATCAGCCAGCGCAGGAATTGATCCTCCCCGGCGTAATGATGGCCGAAGGTTTCGCCCTCGGTCGCCAGCAGCAGCAGCGGGCCGCTGGATTTGCGGGCCGGACCCAGCGTATTGCGCGTCCAATGGCCTGCCCCACCCAGGTTATGGATGTTAAATGAAATTTCGCTGGACAGGCGGTCATCGCGCACGAATACGCCGATCGTGCGGCTGCGCGACAGCCGGACCAGATAGGGGCCAGCACCCCCCTGAAATGGCATATCACGAATCTGTTGGGCCGCCAGCAGCGTATACTGGATACCGGATTCGGCCAGCAGCAGGAGAGTCTCGGTATCGACGGCCATTTCCGGCAGCCAGAAACCAAGCGGTTTGCGGCCAAAACGCTGCTCGAAGGCGGCGATGCCCCACAATATCTGAGTACGTTTGTCGCGTTTGCGGGCCAGCGGCAAAATAGTGTGATGAAAAGCGGTTGCGAGGGCATTACCGGTGACGGCCTTCGCCTCGTCCACTTCCGCAGCGTGGTCGCTGGCGATGATGGTGGCGTAGGTTTCCGGGTGATGAATCTCCAGCCAGGCCAGCAGGCTCTCCCCGACACTGTAACTGATCTGAGCGAAATTACCGGCTTCGGCGTTGGGGTCGTAACAGCGGTCGGCGACGCGTTCGTTCCAGTTTTCAGATGGTGCAGCGTCATCCTCGTGGCCGATCTCGTGCGTCAAAGGATTGCCGCGGGGCGGCTGGCTGAAATGACCATATACACTGAGATAGCTGCGTTCAATCGTTGGCACGTCGCGCTCCTTGCTGCTCCTATTTCTTGGCGGTATAACCCAACTGGGTATGGTGCGGGATGACCTTGTCCTTGAATTCTGCGAAATCTTCCAGCCGCAGGTCGGTGCCCAGAATCACCGAGCGCCCCACCGTATAACCCGCCGGGATATGAGTGTTTTTGCCGATGCATGCGATGCCCAGGTCCCCGACGTCCTGAATGCTGCCAACCCGCGCGTTGTGCCCGATCACGGCGATTTTGTCGATGACTGCCCGCTCGACAACCGCGCCAGCTTCGATATAGGTATCGGTCAGGATAATCGACTCGCGCACGACGGCGTTCGGCCCGACATACACCCCCGGCGACAGGACCGACCGTTCGACCAGCGCACCCTCGGCCACCACGGAGCCGTCGGTGATCATGCTGTCGCGCACGGTCGCGCCGCTGTGAATGTGAACCGGCGGGCGTTCCTCACTGCGCGTATGAACGACCCAGGTGCGATCGTTGAGGTTGAGTGAGGGCGGCGTCTGGAGCAGGTCCATGTGCGCTTCCCAATTAGCGTCGATTGTCCCCACATCGATCCAGTAGCCGCCGTAAGGATAGGCAAAGACGCGCATATTTTCGATGATCATGCGCGGCAGGATGTCCTTGCCGAAATCGTGGTTGGAGCCTTTGAGGTGCGCATCTTCTTCCAGCATCCGCTCCAGCACGGGGTAATTAAAAATATACACGCCCATACTGGCAAGATTGCCGGGCGGGTTGGATGGTTTTTCCAGAAATTCGCGGATGCTGTAGTCTTCATTCACATCCACGATGCCGTAGCGACTGGCTTCATCCAGCGGCACGCGGATAGTCGCGAGGGTGGCATCGGCTCCCTTTTCCCGGTGGAATTGCAGCATCACGTCATAGTCCATCTCGTAGATGTGGTCGCCAGAGAGGATGATGACGTAGTCCGGGCGGCCACGGCGCACAAAGTTCAGGTTCTGCGTGACCGCGTCGGCATTCCCGGCATACCAGTCGGTATCGTGGCGGCCTTTATAGGGCTGCAATATCTGGACGCCGCCGGTAAAGGAGCGGTCGAGATCCCAGGGGCGGCCCCGACCAATATGATCATTCAGGCTGTGAGGGCGGTACTGCGTCAGGATGAGGACGTCGAAGATGTTGGAGTTGACACAGTTGCTCAGGGTAAAGTCAATGATCCGGTATTTCCCGGCAAAGGGTACGGCGGGTTTGGCGCGCTTCGCAGTCAGGACAGTCAGGCGTGTGCCTTCCCCACCCGCAAGGATAACGGCTTTGATTTTCAAGTGCCAATCTCCCTTCTTTGGTTAAGCTGTTCATAGAGATCAATGTACTGCCGGGCGCTCTTTGCCCAGCTAAAATCCGTCTGCATGGAGCGGGCCTGCATCCGCTGCCAGGCGTCGCGCCGCTGCTGGAAGGTGTCCATCGCCCAGCGCAGCGTGTTGTAGAGCGCATCAGTTTCCGTCCAGTTGAACACGAAGCCGGTGCCCACATCCGCCGGGCCAGCGTCGTAATTGGCGACCGTATCCGCCAGACCGCCGGTTTCGCGCACCAGCGGCAGTGCGCCGTAGCGCATGGCGATCATCTGCCCGATGCCGCAGGGTTCGAAGTAGCTCGGCATCAGAAAGAGATCGCACCCGGCGTAGATGCGCTGGGCCAGTTCGCCGTGATAGCCGATATGCATGTGCGCACGCCAGGGGAAACGCTCTGCCATCCGCGCCATTTCGTAATTGTAGTGCGGGCTGCCGCTGCCCAACCCGACGAACTGCACATCCGAATCGCCCAGCATGCGGTGCAGTGCGGGCAAAATCAGGTCGATACCCTTCTGCCATTCCAGGCGGCTGACCAGGCCGATGACCATCACGTCGTCGCGCACCGGCAGATGCACATTGGTCTGGAGTTCGCGCTTGTTGTGCGGGCGGCGCTCGGCAAAATTGTCGGCGTTGTAATTGACGGCGATGGCCGGGTCGGTGTCCGGGTTGACACTCTCATAGTCGATGCCGTTCAGGATGCCGTGCAGGTCGCTGAGCCGGGTGCGAATCAGCCCGTCGAGGCCGTAGCCCATGTGCGGGTACTGGATTTCAACCGCGTAGTGCGGGCTGACGGTGGTCACGATGTCGGCATAGGCGATGCTCATCGCCAGTAGATTATCGGTCTTGTCCTGGTACAACAGATCCGGCTGCTGGCGGCCCGGGATGCCAAGCCGGTAGCACCAACCGCCGACATACTCGCCCTGATAGGCCATGTTGTGGATCGTCAGCATTGTCCCGACATGGGTCCAGTTGGGGTCCCCCCGGCTGATTTCGACCAGAAAGGGCAGCAGGCCGGTGTGCCAGTCGTGTACGTGAAAAATGTCGGGGAACCAGCCTGTGCGGACTTTGAGTTCCCAGGCGACAGCCATGGCGATCTGGCTGAGGAACAGGAAGCGGGGAACGTCCCAATCCCAGCCGCCGTACACCTCGTTCTCGATGCCAAAATGGGGCCACGCCTGGATAAAATAGAACGGCACGCCATCGTAAATGGTGGTATGCACGTGCACGTCCGCCGTACCGACCGGACGCGAAAACTGGAAGCTGAACAGGTGGCTGAGATTGTAGCGATGATAGTCGAGAAAACCGTAAAACGGCATGATCACGCGCGCGTCGATCCCCTGCTGGCGCAGCGCTTTGGGCAGGGACCCGACGACATCGGCCAGACCGCCGGTTTTGGCGAAGGGCACTGCCTCTGCGCTGACAAATAGGACGTTCATAGATAGTCTTGCTCCTCCGCTGGCGGGTTCGAGACTAACACGTGCGCATCAGGCATCGACAAATGCCCGGTAATCGATATCTGCAAAGACTTTATCCACGGCCCAGAATGCATCGGCCAGCTCGATATCCGGCTCACCGCGTTCCAGACTGTCGGCCAGCCGCTCGAAGCGTTCGAGATGACGGTAAAACTGCTGGACTGCATAGCGCTGATCGCCCCGCGACATAATCATGACCGCCCAATCGCTGCTTTGCATCAGCAGCAGCTCGCGTGCCGCCTGGTTCAGCACTTTTTCCGCATCCGCGCTGGGGCTGCTGAACTGCTCAGCCAGCGCTTCCAGCCTCGCTTCGGCGGCGTGGATCGGCTCCCACAGCCAGCGTGTTTCCGGGTTGTCCCAGATAAAATGGCCGCCGCCGACACCCCACGAGCCTTCCGCCAGCGCCAGGCTGGTCTGTGGGGGATGATCCGTCACCAGGCGGCTGGCAGTCGTCAGTTCGATTTCCGGCGTGCTGGCGAGATGGCGGAGCACCTCGCTCAACCAGCGTGCTCCTTCGAACCACCAGTGCCCCAGCAGGCGGATGTCCAGCGTCGCCGCGATCAGGCTGAACTGGCTGGTGCTGCGATGATGGACGCGGATCATGTCGCCTACCAGATGGGCGAAATGTTCTGCATGTTGATCGACTTTGTAGGTGGCCCAATCGGGATGATACAGGTCTTTGTCGTGCGGGTCGATTTTTTCGCCGGTGACGCGCCAGTAATTGAGGCCGCTGGTGCCCGCCAGCCGGTTGAACTCGCGGTAATCGACATCGCCCGGATAGCCCATGGGAATGCCCCAGACCTGCATCGTACTGCGGTCGTCGCGACCGATGACAGCGACATCGCTGTCGCCGACAAAATACGTCTGGCGGGTCGTGGCTGGGCCGGGCGGCAGGGTCTCGCTGGGCGGCTGGGCATAAAGCTGCTTGATGAGGCTGTACGGGCCGAGCACATCCCCGGCAGCTACGCCGATCGGTGCGCCGCCGGTCATCATGTGCGGTTCGGAGAAAAATACCTTGAAGCCCTCATCCGCCAGGATTTGCTCCAGGCCGGGACGGTAGCCGCAGGCCGGCAGCCAGATGCCGGTGGGACGGCGCTCGAACACGCGCTGATAGCTGCGAATGGCCGTCTTGATCTGGCCGCGAATGGCGCTCTCCCGGCTGAACAGCGGCAGATAGGCATGGGTTGCCGCGCTGGTCACAATCTCCAGATAACCTTCATCCTGCAAGCGCTTGAAGGCCCCGGCCAGGTCACGCCCGAAGCGCTGGTTGAAGGCGATTTTGATTTTTTCAAAGTGGCTGCTGTACCACGAAGCCAGGAAATGCAGGTGCGGATAATCGCCAGGACTGTAGGTGTTGCGGTCACTGCGGGCGGCTGCGATTTTTTCATCGAGATAGGCGTCAAAATTCTCGATGTCATTCTGTTCGATAAGCTGTTCCACCAGCACCGGAGTCAGACTCACCGTCAGGTTATAGCGGATGCCCGCGTCGCGCAGATCGTACAAGGTTTGCAGCAGTGGGACGTAGGTATCGGCCAGGACTTCGTAGGTTGTGACTTCGCCAAAGGGTCCTGGCAGCCGCATGTACGGCAGATGTCCATGCAGGACAAAGGTAAAAGCTCCCTGTACGCTCACTCGTATCTCTCCTGTGTTTGCGCACAGGATTGTAACGATTCGGACAGGGCTGGCGCAAATTATGCGCCGGGCAAAATCAGCGTGAACACACTGCCGATGCCTGGATTGCTGCGCACAGTGAGATAACCATGATGCGCTTCGGCGACTTTGCGGGCGATGAACAACCCCTGGCCGAGGCCGCGTGGGTCGAGCAGCTTGCCGCCCCGGGTGCGCGGTTCGCCCCGGTAGAAGCGCTCGAAGATGTGCGGCAGGTCTTTGTCGGAGATGCCGACGCCGGTATCCACCACCTGGATGGCGATACTTTTGGCGTCTTCGCGTCGGGCCGTGACGACAATATGCCCGCCGCTCTCGGTATAGCGGATGCTGTTTTGCAGCAGATGGCCGAGCGCCCAGCGCAAACGCTGGTCATCGCCGGTGATCACCAGCTTGTGCGAATCGCGCACCATAATGCCGACATCGAGCTTCGCGCGCACCAGCTCCGGGGCCAGGCCGTTGACCACGTTCCAGAGCAGATCCTGCACGTTCAGCCGGTCCTGGCGGATGCTGAAGGCATCGGCGCTCATTTCCGAGATGTCGAGCAGTTCGACGATCATCCGGTCGAGAATATCGACGTTGCGACCAATCGTTTCCAGAAAACGGCGGTTGATGGGTGCGCCTTCGGGCTGGCCGAGGACGACCTCGCTCATGCCCTTGATGACGGCCATCGGCGTGCGCAGTTCGTGTGAGATCGCGGTGATGAACTGATCCTTCAGCCGGTCGGAGAGCGTGTCGCGCGTCATGTCGCGCAGGACGATCATCGTGCCCAGGCGCTGGCCGTCTTTCCCGGCAACAGCGGCGACCTGTGCCCCCAGGATGCGGTTGTTGACCTGAACGCGAGTGGGTTCGCCCAGCGGGGACAGTTCCGTATCGAGGTGAGTGATGTCCCGGTAGGTATCGAACAGGGTGCCCAATTCGCTTTCCCAGAAGTTTCGCTGGCTGCCCAGCAAACGGCGGGCGGCCTGGTTGATCAGCGCCAGGCGGCCTTCGGTATCCTGAAGGATGATACCCTCGTCAATGGTGGCAAGGATACCGTTGAGGCGTTCGATTTCGTCTTCGCGCTTGCGGGCCACATACACGAGCTGTTTATTGCGGCGCTGAAGAGCGCGTGTCTTTTCCATTTCCTCCTGCTGGCGCGAGCGGCGGTTGAACGAGGTATACAGGCGGCTGAACATCCGCTCGGTCGCTGTGCCCAGGTGATTCACGCGGGACAGGATGCCTTGAAGTTCCTGGGGATCGGTTTGGGTTGGTGGTCGGGTGCTCAAGCCTGATTATCCCTGCCTAGTTCAACTTGCTTTTGATGACATCCTGCAAAATCTGGCGCAGTCGGTCAAAATCGGGCAGGGGTTTATGAATAATCTCGTCCACCCCGTCCTTCAGCATATTATCTTTTTGATCGGCGTTCAGCGCAAATGCGGTCATCAAAACGATCGGAATATTGCGAATGGGGGCCACCGTGCGCATCCGCTCGGCAACCTCGTTGCCTTTTTTGCCGGGCATCCGAATATCCATCAGGGCGAATTCGGGCAGCGGCCCGGCATACGAACCGGCTTCGACCGAATCCAGCCAGTCCCAGACGCGCCCGCCCGTATCGAATACCATCAGGTCGTAACCCCATGCCTTGAATAAGATGGCGACCAGGTTACGAATATCCGCATCGTCTTCGGCGATCAACCACGTGGCCGATATCATCCTCTACCTCGGTTCTCTAGCACCTGATTATCTTCCTCAGTATACTGACTGCTGGCCCGGTCCAAGCATAAGTTTGCGCTCTCTAACGGAGTTTTCACAATCGACTGAAACCAGTTTTGCAGGCTGTGCCCGCTGCTTTTTCCCGCTCGCCGCTTGACTCGCCTCAGATATGATTTCAGCGCTAGAATTAACGGACTGAAACCTTTCGACAGGGTCCGGGACGTCTCATGTCAGAAGCTGGCAGCCTTTTTGCGTATGAGATAGAATCTGCATTAGAATAATGAAACAGATCGACATATTCTGTTTGAAATCTGATAGGTGTGGTTCGAGCTGAACCGCCATCGCGCTGAAAGAAAGATCTTGCTGCCGGGATGTGGTGAGCTTCACGATGATGAAGTAAGCTTCCGAAGCAGCAGATGAGGAGTGAACGTTGTCAACCTGGATGGTCGTAGAAGACGAACCGGATATTTATGAAGTATTGCTCGCCATGTTCGAAATGTGGGGCATCGACGGCGTCGCTTTTGTCGATGGCGAAGAAGCGATCGCCTGGATTGACGACGTAGATGGCGGTCGGTTTCGCGGGGAGCTGCCAGAACTGGCGCTGCTCGATATTCGTCTGCCGGGGGCGGTCAGCGGCGCAGCGGTGGGTGAACGGCTGCGAAAAAGCACCGTGCTGGGGGACATTGCCATCGTCCTGAGC
>JAIOHO010000570.1 GCA_019912905.1 Anaerolineae bacterium | reverse complement strand
GGCTTACGTCTACGAAATCAACGGCTTCAGGTTCGATGGCGGGCCGACGGTCCTCACCGCGCCGTTTATGTTCGATGACCTGTGGGCCGCGGCGGGTCGGCGGCGCGAAGATTATTTCCAGATGGTCGCCTGCGACCCGTTCTACCGCATCTTCGATCACCACCAGCGTGCCTTCGACTACAACGGCGACGAGGACTTTATCCTCAGCCAGATCGAAAAATGGAACCCGGCAGACCGCGCGGGCTATCAGCGGTTTATGGGCACGACCCAGGCCATCTTCGAGAAAGGCTTTGTCGAACTGGCGGACAAGCCCTTCCTGCATATTATGGACATGCTGCGGGTCGCGCCGGACCTCATCAAGCTGCAATCGTACAAGAGCGTCTATCAGTACGCCGCGCAGTTCGTTCAGGACGAATTTCTGCGGCGCTGCTTCTCGTTTCATCCGCTGCTGGTGGGCGGCAACCCCTTCACCGCGCCGTCGATTTATGCCATGATCCACTACCTCGAACGCGAGTGGGGCATTCATTATGCCATCGGCGGCACCGGGGCGGTGGTCGCGGCGATGGGCCGCCTGTTCACGGACATTGGCGGCAGGATTCACCTCAGCCAGGGGGTCGATGAAATCCTGATCGAAGGCAAACAAGCCGTCGGCATCCGCACCGAGGACGGCCAGATTCACCGTGCCGATGCCGTGGTCAGCAACGCCGATGTCGGCTTCACCTATGACCGGCTCATCAAAAAGGAACACCAGAGCCTGTTCACCCGGCTGAATATGGCGCGGATGCAGTACAGCATGTCGCTGTTCGTCATCTACTTCGGCACGAAAGTGCAGTATCGCGATCATGGCCTGGCGCATCACAACATCATCCTCAGTGAACGCTATAAGGACCTGCTGAAAGACATCTTCGGCAAGAAAGCGCTGGCGGACGATTTCTCGCTGTATCTGCACATGCCGACGCTGACCGATCCGTCGATTGCGCCGCCCGGCTGTGAAGGCTTCTACGTGCTGTCTCCGGTGCCGCATCTCGGTTCCGGCATCGACTGGCGCACCCAGGCGAAACCCTACCGGGACGCCATCATGCAGTTTCTGGAAGACCACTATCTGCCGGATTTGCAGGCCAACCTGATCGCCGAGCACTACATTAATCCGCTGCACTTTGAGGGTGAACTGAACAGCCGCATGGGATCGGCCTTTTCGGTGCAGCCCACGCTGACGCAGTCGGCCTGGTTCCGTCCGCACAACCGTGCCGATGACTTCGACAACCTGTATTTCGTCGGCGCGGGCACGCATCCCGGCGCGGGCTTGCCCGGTGTGCTGTCGTCGGCGATCATCGCCGAGAATCTTATCGGTCCGGCAGTATCCGAACCCGCCTCTCAGCCGGTGGGTGCGGTGGCGGCCAGCCTGTCGTAATGCCACCCGACCGCTATAACCGGACTCACTCCGAAACGCGCATTGTCACAGTGCGCGTTTTGTTTTATCTTTACCGCTGACCAAGAGATTTCATCGGAGCAAAGGTTATTGTTTATGAGCGAACAAATCACAGTTGGCCCGCGTATATCGGACGTCGATTTTTTTACGCAGTGTGTCGATACCTCCCGCCCCAGTTTGCAGACCATCCCCGAATTGGTGCGCCAGGGCGATCTGGCCGCCGCCCGTCAGATGTTTGCGGCGGAAGCCCGCGCCAGCCTGCAACCGGAGCGCTATCTGGCGACGGTTCGCCCCGGTCGGCGCGAAAATACCTATATGGTTCCCGGTGAGTCGTATGCCGAGGCTGCCGAACGCATCCTCAGGCTGGAGCTGATCTCGTGCGGCGTGCCGATGCAGTTTGCCGGTACGGTCGATTGGTTCGCCAATCCGACCTACAACCAATATAAGGAATGGACCTGGCAGCTCAGCCGCCACTGGGAATGGGACGTGCTGGCTGAACTCTACCAGCAGAACCCGGACGAGCGTTATGCTGAGGGTTTCGTGCGCCTGTTTCAGAGCTGGGTCAGGCAGGCGGTCGTGCCGGAAAACGCGCCGGGCAACGACACGCTTTGCTGGCGGACGATCGAAACCGGCATCCGCATGGGCCGACCCTGGCCGCGCGCGCTGCACACCTTCTATCAATCCCCGGCCTTCACCGACGACGTGCTGGTTGATTGGTACAAGTCGGTCTGGGAGCACGGCTGGCGGCTGCGCAATTTCCACCGCACCCACAACTGGCTGATCATGGAAATGACCGGCCTGACCCACATCGGCATCCTCTACCCGCAGTTCAGGGACTCGCCAGCCTGGTTGGATTACGCCATCCGCAAGCTGGTGCGCGAACTGGAGACGCAGGTGCATGCCGATGGCTTCCAGTACGAGCTGTCCACCGGCTATCATCAGGTCAACATCCGCAATTACCTGCTGGCCTGGTACACGATGGAGGCCTACGGCGTCCCCGTGCCGGACGAATTCCGCGCCGTGCTGGAGAAGATGCACGCCGCCAATGTGCGCATCATGATGCCGGATGGCCGCCTGCCCGACCTGAACGACGGTGGCTGGCATAAAGTTTCGACCCTGCTGGAGGATGCCGTCCGGCATTACCCGGAACGCGCCGATTTCCAGTGGGTCTACAGCGAAGGGCAGACTGGCACGCCGCCTGCCGAAAAATCGCTGGCTTTCGAGTATTGCGGCTACTACGTCATGCGCACCGGCTGGGAACTCGACGCCATCTGGGTGTTCGTCGATGGCGGGCAGTTTGGCGCGGCGCACCAGCATGAGGACAAGCTCAACGTGCTGCTGCACGCTTATGGCCGTCTGCTGCTGACCGAGGCGGGGAATTACGCCTACGATTCATCGGAGATGCGCAGGTATGTCCTGAGTACACGCGGGCACAACACGATTCGCGTCGATGGGCAGGACCAGAACCGGCGGACGGCCTTTTACGAATGGCTGAACGCCTCCCCGAGCGAAGAGGAGGTCATCCGCCGCCTGAACACACCGAACGATGCCGGCTGGCATATCAGCGCTGCCTACGACGCGGTGGCTGCGGCCTACGACGAAGGGTATGGACCGGACGCCGTGCGCAGCGTCCGCCACCAGCGCACAGTGATGTTCCTCAAGCAGCCGCCTGCGCCGCTGTCGCCCTGCGTGCTGGTCATCGACCGGCTGATTCCGGCGGACGATCAGGCGCATCAGTATCAGGTGCGCTGGCACTTCAACTCGGATACGGCGGCGGCCCTGCCGGATCATCCGCTGGCGGTGGTCAGCCACGACGACGGCCAGCCGAATCTGGCGCTAATCACGTCGGAGCGCCCCGGGCTGACGGTGACAATCATCGCCGGGCAGGAGGAGCCGGAATGGGCCGGGTGGGTCGCCACCGGCCACGTCCAGGGCGAGTATCATGCTGTGTCCGTGCCGCATGTCGAGTGGGAAGCCGTTGGAGCGCAGCGGCTGGTGACGCTGCTCTATCCGACACCTGCTGGGGCAAATTGCCCGGTCGTCCGCGTGGAGGCCGCTGCCGCACTCGACGGAACCGCGATCACCCTGACTCTGGCTGACGGCAGCGCGGTGACCCTGGATGAGCGTGACTACCCTGTTGGGTGAGATTTCAATGGCAAAATTACCCCACCTGGATGCGGTTATAATCACAGAAGAGAAGGTGAAACACTACCTGCTCAATCTGTCGCATCCTACGGGTCGGGGTAAAGCCATTTTCTTTTTGCGCTTTGGTTTTGACCCGGATCAGTGGGAGGTTCTGGCAGCGGCACTCAGACAGCAGGCTTCGGCCTGTGAGGTGGTCAAAATCGACGAGACGCCGTTTGGGAAACGCTATGTGATCGAGGGTCCGTTGGATACACCGGATTTCCGGCGGCCCTCGGTTCGATCCATCTGGTTTGTCGAAAGCGGACACGAAGTGCCGCGTCTTGTCAGTGCCTATCCAATCGAGGAACAAGGCTGATGTTAGAAGAACTCGAAATTGTGGTCCTGACCGATGATCTCCCAGAACATGGCCTCAAGGCTGGCGATGTGGGGACCATCGTGCTGGTGCACGGCGAAGCCGAAGGTTATGAAGTGGAGTTTACGTCCCTGACGGGTGAAACCCTGGCGATCGTGTCCGTCTACCCGAATCAGATTCGCCGGGTGGGCCACCGCGAGATTGCGCATGTCCGGGTGCTTGATGCGTAAATCGAGAGACAAGTGTTGGATTCGGTTTCTCAGCCGCGTATGGACGTAAAGCAGCGCCGCCTGGAGCGGCTTGAACGGCGCGTCGCGCGACTGGACCGGCAGATCGCCATGCTGCGGGCGCGCAGCGATGCCTATGTCCGCCTCCGCGTGGGGATCGCCGGGGTCGGGCTGGTGATCACATGTCTGGCCTTCTCGCAGGTGGGGAATGAGGCCGGGTATTTCAGCGCGGCGGCGTCCTTGCTGGTTTTTCTGGTGGCCGCCACCTTTCACCGGCGGGTGCAGGCCAGCCTGCGGCGGCATGACTACTGGCAGCGCATCCAGCGGCTGCACCGCGCGCGCATCCGCCTCGATTGGGTGCATCTCCCCGCAAGTCGGGCCAGCGCGCCCCCGGATCATCCTTTTGCCCATGACCTGGACATTGTCGGGACGCGTTCGCTGCATCGGCTGCTGAACACGGCGGTGTCGCTGGAAGGTGGCAACCGGCTGGCGGACTGGCTGCTGGCGACCGAACCGGACCCCGAAGCCCTGACGCGGCGGCAGGCGCTCGTCCGCGAACTGACCTCGCGGTCTCATTTCCGCGACCGGCTGACGCTGTACGGCTGGCTGGCGGCGGGCCATCCTGACGCGGGCATCACCGGCGATCACGTGCTGGCCTGGTTCCGGCAGGAAACTGCGACGCCGCCTGCGCTGCGTGACGTGGTGCTGCTGTCGGTTCTGGCCGGGGTGACCGCGGCGCTGTTTATCGCTGCCGCACAGCAGCGGCTGCCGCAGTGGTGGATGCTGACCTTCCTGCTTTATGCGGGCTATTCGCTGTTCCGGCTGCGCGAATTGGGAGACCTCTTCGGCCAGGCGCTGTCGATGCAGGCGGTTCTACGGAATCTGCACGGCATCTTCCGCTACCTGGAAGCCTACCGATTTGCGCCGAATTCTCGGCTGGCGGACCTGAGCGCACCGTTCCACGACCCGCGCGAACGACCCTCGGCGGTACTGCGGCGGATCGGGCGCATCGTCACGGCCACCAGCCTGCGCAACAATCCGATTCTGTGGACGATGGTCAACGCGGTGGTGCCCTGGGACCTGGGGTTTGCTTACCTGCTGACCCGCCAGCGGACCCGCCTGAGCGCCCGGATGCCGGTCTGGTTGGATACGTGGTCCGAACTCGAAGCGCTCAATGCGCTGGCCGCCTTTGCTGATCTCAATCCCGATTACACACTGCCGGTGGTGCGCGTGGGCAGCCACGTTGAGGCGCAGGGCATCGGCCACCCGCTGATTCCATTTGAGGCGAAAGTCGGCAACGACTTCAGCCTGACGGAATCGGGCAGCGTCGTTCTCATCACCGGCTCGAATATGTCCGGCAAAAGCTCATTCCTGCGCACGCTGGGGATCAATCTGGTGCTGGCCTATGCCGGGGGACCGGTCAATGCCGATCACCTGGATACCGCGCTGTTCCGCGTGTTTTCGACCATCCGTATCAACGATTCTCTGACCGAAGGCTTCAGCTACTTTTACGCCGAGGTCCGCCGCCTGAAGCGCCTGCTGGATGCGCTGGAAGCCGAGCACCCCTACCCACTGTGCTTCCTGATCGACGAAATTTTCAAGGGCACCAATAACCGGGAGCGGCTCATCGGCAGTCGGTCGTATATCCATGCGCTGGCCGGGCGGAACGGCCTGGGGGTCGTCTCGACGCACGACCTCGAACTGGTGCAGTTGGCCGACGAAATCCCGCAACTGCGCAATGCGCATTTCCGCGAGGCCGTGGTGGATGGCCGCATGACGTTCGATTATCGACTGCGCCCCGGCCCATGCCCGACGACGAATGCCCTGAAGATCATGCAGTTGGAGGGCTTGCCGGTGGAGATCCCAGATGAGGCACGGTCATGAGCCAAACCGATGGGACCAGTCGCGAAATTGGCTATCAGGTGATCGACATCGCCACGCCGGTTGCCCTGCTCACCTGCTGGGAGGCGGAGCAGGCGCGGGAAGACATCGTGCGCTGTGCCTGCGAGAACAACCTGACCTATATCCCGGTGCGGGATAGCAAACGGATTACCGGCATCGTCAGCCGCCGCGCGCTGGAAGCCGGGGAAGCGCCGAGCAGCCTGACCTCCGACTGGCTGATTACGACCGATACCACCATTCTGGAAGTCATCGAGTTATTTGCGGAGCAGCCGGACCGGGTGTTCCTGGTGCTGCAATCCAGCCGCATCGTCGGGCTGGTGGCTCCGGCGGACCTGAACAAGATTCCCGCGCGGGCCAGCGTCTACCTGCTGGTCGCGCATTTCGAGGCGGAACTGATGCGGCTGATCAAGCGCGTGCTGCCTGATGAGGCGGATTATCGGGCCTGTTTTACGGATAACCGCTGGAAAAAGCTGCACCAGCTCAGGACCGAGTTCGCCAGCAAGGACTTTGAACTCGACCTGCTGCACTGTCTGTATGCGTCAGATATGGAGCGCATCGTCAGCAAAGCGGATCGCCTGCGCGATGCGCTCGGTTATGCCAACGAAAAGAGCGCCGAGCGAGCGCTGGAAGGCTTTCAGGACATCCGCAACCGGGTCAGCCATCCCACCCGCCCGCTGGTGGCGTCACGCGGCGAACTGGTCAAACTCAATGAAACCTGCCGCCGCCTGATCGACCTGAATCAGCGCATCGCGCGGGCCAACGGCACGACTTAGAAACGATCCCGCCGCGCGCTTATTCGGCGATGAGGAAGTCCTGGCGCTTTTCCTGGCCGTTCGGGGGCAGGCTGAAGATGAGGTCGAACATCTGGCCCTGCGCATCCGGCCCGGCCAGCACTTCAAATTCACCCGTATCCAGTTGATACAGCAGCACGTTCAGGCCGGGACGATCATACGTTCCGAGCAGCGTGGTGCTCTCGGACAGTACAGCATCGCTCAGAACGGTCACTGCCAGCAGCGATTGGTCATTCACCGCTGCGTTGTTCCAGATGTCGATGTGCCAGCCGTCGTCCGCCTCGGAGAGGTACGTCGTCACCGGGGCAGGGCAGTTCACCTGCTCGTTTACCGTTTCGCTGCGCACGATGACATTCTGACAGGCCTTGTCTTGTGGCAGGACCCCGGCGACCGGGAGCAGGAACAGCCAGAGCCAATGTATCCAATGAACCATAACAAACCCTCTTACCATCTGTCTTATTTACCATAGCCCAGGATCACGCCCGCGAACCTTGAGATACCGGCTATCGCCCTGCGATCAGTTGCTAAAGCCGCTCATCCGGCTACAATCGGAATTGTAGACAACGCGAAGGAGCTTTGCGCTATGGCCTATGGGCGTCTCGACGTGTTCGTGCCGGATGGCCCCATCCAGACTTTTCCACTGACGGAGACGAATGTCTCGATCGGGCGTTCCGCCGGCAATACGATCGCGCTTGAGAACAATACCATCTCGCGCTATCACTTCAGCCTGATCCGCGAAGACGGCCAGGTGTATATCACGGACCTGGAGTCGGCCAATGGAACCTACGTGGACGGTGTCAGGCTGCCGGTCAATGAGCGCCGCCTGCTCATGGACGGCGATGAGATCCAGATTGGCAACCTGCGCATTATTTTTCACGGTGTGGATGATACACCGACGGTCAAGCTGGCCCCGCTGGATGAAACCACCCAGCGGATCGAGATGGCGCTGTCTACGTTCTACATCGATCTGCAAGGGCCAGGGCAGGGCGTCGCGCCTGGCGCGCACATCTCTGCCGAGCTTTCGATTACCAATACCAGCGAAAACGATGAACGCTACAAAGTAGAAGTCAGCGGCCCGCCGGAGGATTGGATTCGCATCGACCGGCCTACGCCGCTGGTCGGGGCGGGCGATACGACGTTTGTGCTGATCAACTTCAAACCCGTGCGCCTGAGTACCAGCGTGCCCGGCGACTACGACGTGCGGGTGCGGGTCTACCCCAAGAGCCAGCCGAAGGACGTGCTCGAAGCCCGCCTGCCCCTGAGCGTGCTGGGCTTCAACGGCTTTGGCATGAGTCTGGGTGAGAAAGAACAGACAGTGGGAGACCGTTTCCACCTGACACTGACCAATACGGGCAGTGTCCCGCTGCCGCTGTCGCTGCGGGGTCGGGAAAGCAGTGGCGACCTGCATTTTCGCTTTGCCAGCTCGCGCTTTACACTGGCCCCCGGCCAGCAGCGCATCGTCGAGGGCGAGATACGCCCCCGTAGAACGA
>JAIOHO010000056.1 GCA_019912905.1 Anaerolineae bacterium | reverse complement strand
CCCCCACAGAACGAGCCTGATTTTGAAAAGTTATTAAGCGATTACGGCAGCGAGCTGGACACGGCGTTTATCGTCACCCCACACAATATGCATTATCCTCAGGCTGCGGCCTGTCTGGAAACCGGACTGGACGTGCTGCTGGAAAAACCGATGGTCATGAATGCCGAGGAAGCGGAAAAGCTCATCGCCATGCGCGACCAGGCGGGCAAGCTGCTGGTAGTCGCCTTCAACGGCAGTATGTCCCCCAACGTCCGTACCGCGGTTAAAATGCTGCGCGGCGGCGACCTGGGCGAAGTGCTCTCCATCGCCGCCACCGTCTGGCAAAGCTGGAATCAGGCCACGGCAGGAGCCTGGCGGCAGATCCCGGAAATTGCGGGCGGCGGCTTTCTGTTCGATACCGGCGCGCATATGCTCAATACGGTCGTGGACCTGGCTGGGGAGGAATTCGTCCAGGTCAGCGCCTGGCTGGATAACCGCAATCGCCCGGTCGATATTCTCGGCGTCATCATTGGCAAGTTGAAATCCGGCAAGCTGGTGACGATGCATGGTTCTGGCGATGCCGCCGGGTTTGGTTCTGACGTGCGCGTGTTCGGCACCAAAGCCATGCTGATCACCGGCGTCTGGGGCGAAAAGCTCGAAGTGGTCTGGAGCCGCGAAAAAGGGCCAGAGCCGGTAGCTGTGCCCGAATCGCTGGGCACCTGGCAGCAGTTCCTGGCCGTGCGCGCGGGGACTCTGGCAAACCCCTGCCCGCCCGAAGTCGGCCTGCGCATGGCGAAATTGTGGGATGCGATCAAACAATCGGCAGCGCAAAACGGCATGCCGATCGATTTGCTATAGGAAGCCCAATTTTAAGGAGATAGAAACACATGACTATCCGAGTGACTGTCTGGAACGAATTCCGTCACGAAAAAGATACGAAGCACCCGGCCTCGACCCTCTACCCCAACGGCCTGCACGTCCCGATCGTCAGCTACCTCCAGGCGAAGGGTCTGGAAGCCTACGCTGCCACACTGGACGAACCCGAACACGGCCTGACGGACGCAGTACTGGCGAATACGGATGTGCTGACGTGGTGGGGTCACATGGCACACGGCGAAGTGTCGGACAAAACGGTGGATAAGGTGCAGGCACGCGTGCTGGAAGGCATGGGCCTGATCGTGCTGCATTCCGGCCATCATTCCAAGATTTTCCGGCGTATGCTGGGCACCACTGCCAATCTGAAATGGCGCGAAGCTGACGAGCGCGAACGCATCTGGGTAGTGGAGCGGGGGCATCCGATTGCCGAGGGTCTGGGCGAATATATCACGCTGGACAAGGAAGAGATGTACGGCGAAGTGTTCGACATCCCTGCGCCGGATGAACTGGTCTTCGTCAGCTGGTTTGAAGGCGGCGAAGTCTTCCGCAGCGGCTGCTGCTGGAATCGGGGACGCGGTCGCATGTTCTACTTCCGCCCCGGCCACGAAAGCTTCCCGACCTATCACAACCCGGAGATTTTGCAGGTCATCTACAATGCTGTGCGTTGGGCCACACCCCACAGCTTTGCCCCCACACCGGTAGTCAACGTCAAGCAGTCGCTTGAACAAATCAGCCCGAAGGAACCTGTGGCAGATTAATACCTCACGAGATTGGGGCGCAGCAAACGGTGACTGCGCCCCGTCTCGATCGTTACCAGCGGTACTGTGCTGGTTTGAAGTCCATCATGCGACCGTTATAGTAGGACACGATTGCTTCTTCAGGGGTCGAGGCTTCGTCCAGGCGGGCGCGATCAGCATCCGTGATTTCGACATTCACCGCACCCAGATTATCCTCAAAGTGCGCCATCGTGCGCGGGCCGACGATCGGGCTGGTGACTCCCGGCTGACGAATCAGCCAGGCCATCGCCACCTGAGCGGGCGTGCAGCCTTTTTCCTCTGCCAGCGCTTCGACCACATCCAGCACCCCATAGGCCAGATCGCTGAAGTGCTTCTGAGTTCGCTTCTGGAAGAGGGTATTGTTGTTGCTGCCATCCCGGGCCAGCCGCGAATCGCCGGGAATGGCCTCGCCGCGTTTGTATTTGCCGGACAGGAAGCCGCGCGCCAGCGGCGACCAGGGCAGAATACCGATGCCATAGGTCTGGGCCATCGGGATCAGTTCGCGCTCGATGCTGCGGTCCAGCAGGTGATAGGGCGGCTGCTCGGTCACGAAGCGGTTCAAACCCAGTTCTTTGGCGGCCCACAGCGATTCCATCACCTGCCAGGCGGCAAAACTGCTCGTCCCGACATAGCGCACCTTTCCGGCGCGGATCAAATCATCCATGGCACGCAGCGTCTCGTCGATCGGCATATCCGACTGCGGGCGGTGAAGCTGGTACAGGTCAATATGATCGGTTTGCAGGCGCTTGAGCGACGCCTCGCACTGCTCGATGATGTGGCGACGGTTGTTGCCTTCCGCCAGGACATTATCATCGGCCATCCGACCATGCACTTTGGTCGCCAGCACGACCTGATCGCGCCGCCCCTTGAGGGCTTTACCGACCACCTGCTCGCTGATGCCACGCGAGTAGACGTTGGCCGTATCGACAAAGTTGACACCCTGATCCAGCGCATAATGAATGATCTGGATGGATTCATCTTCCGGGGTCTGCGCGCCGAAATTCATGCATCCCAGACACAGGACGCTGACCGGAACCCCCGTCCGTCCGAGGCTGCGATATTCCATGATAGTTTCCCCTCATCGTAAGTTTATACGGAAGCCAGATTGTAACGCCTTGTGAGGAGGCCAGAAAAGTCCAATCCGGCTAGAGCATAATCAGGCCCAGACGGGTGGCGCGCACGACTGCTTCCGTGCGGCTCTGGGCATTGAGTTTGCCCATGATGGCGTTGACGTGGAATTTGACGGTGTGATCGCTGATGCCCAGGCGCTGGGCGATGATCTTGTTGGGCAGCCCTTCGGCCAGCAGTTGCAGCACTTCCTGTTCGCGCGCGGTAAGCTGTCCGACCAGGGGTTCAGGCAGCAGGTCCGTGCTGGGCAGAACCGCCAGAGCCGGATCAAATACCAGCAGGCCGTGCCCGACAGTCGCCAGTGCCGCACCCAACTGATCCGGGTTCGAATCCCGCAGCAGCAGTCCCCCCACCCGCGCCGACCGGAGGAGTGCAGCCGTTTCCGGTGCATGATCGTCGTCCGGCAGCAAAATCAGCAGCGGCGGCAGAATGTCGGATTCGAGTTCATCCACGACTTCGGCCAGGCGTTCCAGGGCGCTGCGCGGTTCCCAGCCAAAGTCCCAGATGAGGACATCCGGTCGATAGACGTCGATGTCATCCATCAGCGCATTGCCCGCCGCGACCTGCCCAACTACCCGCACGGCAGGCTGTTCAGCCAGCAGCGCAGACAGCCCGGCACGTGCCAGCAGATTATCGGCAATGACGAGCACACGGAGATCGGTCATGGGGCCTTGCCTGGATACAAGCGCAGACCCCAGCATACGATAATTGTGTATAAGTGGCGTAAACGGTGCCGGATTTACCAGCGGTGATGCACCTGGGCATGGATGTATTCGTCGTAAATCTCGGCCACCCGCTGCATGGTCTCGTCACGGAGCGGCGGTAGGTCGGCGGAGGCCACATTGTCGAGGACCTGGCTGGGCCGCTTCGCGCCGGGGATGACGCAGGTCACCGCGTCGAACATCAGAATCCAGCGCAGGGCCATTTGTGGCATCGTCACGCCTTCCGGCAGGAGCTGGCGAATCTCCTCGACGGCCTGCAAGCCGGTTTCGTAATCCACCCCCGAAAACGTCTCGCCCCGGTCGAAGGACTGGCCTTCGCGGTTGAAGTTACGGTGGTCGTTTTCGTCAAAGGTGGTCTGGGCGGTCATCTTGCCGGTCAGCAGACCGCTGGCAAGCGGGACCCGCGCCAGAATGCCCACGTGATGCTTCTTCGCCTGTTCGAAGAACAAACCGCTGGGCCGCAGCCGGAACAGGTTGAAGATAATCTGAATCGTCTGCACGTTGGGATATTCGATGGCCTTGAGTGCTTCCTCGACCTTCTCGACACTGACGCCGTAGTGCTTGATCTTGCCCTCGGCTATCAGTTCATCCAGCGCGCCAAATACCTCTGGCATGTAATAGACCGGAGTCGGTGGGCAGTGAAGCTGCACCAGATCGAGCGCATCGACCTCCAGGTTGCGCAGGCTGCGTTCGACAAATTCGGTCAGGTTCTGCTTGGTATAGCCAGTCGCCACGTGCGGGTTCAGACGGCGGCCTGCTTTGGTCGCCACGTAGATGGTTTCGCTGCGCTCCTTCAATACCCGCCCGATCAGTTTTTCGCTGCGGCCATCCCCATAGACATCCGCCGTATCGATGAAATTCACGCCCAGGTCGATGGCCTTATGCAGTGCCGCCAGCGATTCCTGATCATCCACCGGCCCCCAGGAGCCGCCCAACGCCCACGCGCCAAAGCTGACTTCGGACACCTGCCAGCCGGTGCGTCCCAGTTCACGATAATTCATGGTCATTTCTCCATATCTAACCTTCAGACTCACGGGCTGATCTTACGAGGGATGCGCAATTGGGGCAAGAGCCGTAGAATCCATTGTGCACGACAGGAGGTCGCCATGTACTTACTTGGAATCGACATCGGTACGTCCAGCGTCAAGACCCTGGTGCTGGACGCAGCCAGCGGAGCAGCCCTGGCAAGCGCGTCGCAGGAATACCCAGTCCATCAGCCGCAGCCCGGTTATGCCGAACAGGACGCGGACGACTGGTGGCAGGCCGCCGTCCAGACCATCCGCCGCGCCCTGGACCAATCGGGAATCGCCAGGGACCAAATCGCCGCCATCGGACTCAGCGGCCAGATGCACGGCTTTGTCTGTCTGGATCGAAATCATCAACCGGTGCGCCCGGCCATCATCTGGGCGGATACGCGCAGCAAACCCCAGGTGGACATCCTGCTGCATCAGCCGGAGCGCGCGCAGATGGCAGCATACGCACCGGGGCTGCCCGCCGCCGGGTTCATGGGGCCGACGCTGATGTGGCTGAAGGCCCATGAGCCGGACACCCTGGCGCAAACGCAGGTCGTCCTGCTGCCGAAGGATTACGTCCGCCTCAAGCTGACCGGCGAACCCGGCACGGACGTCAGCGACGCGGCGGCGACCTGGCTGCTCGATGTACGCTCCGGCCAGTGGTCCGACTGGCTGCTCGACCGCTGCGGCCTCGATGGTCGCTGCCTGCCTCGCGTCCATGCATCCGCCGAGATTGCAGGCGCAGTCACGCCCGCTGCCGCCGAAATCACGGGCCTTCCTGCCGGGATTCCGGTCATCGCCGGATGCGCCGACCAACCGGCCCAGGCCCTCGGCTATGGCCTGTTCGACCCTGGCACGGCGCTGATCACGATCGGCACCGGCGGGCAGGTCTTCGAGGCGCTGGACACCCCGCACATCGACCCGCAGCTGCGCTCCTACGTGTTCAACCACGCCCTGCCTGACCGCTGGTATGCAGCCGCGGCGATCCTGGCCGGTGGGCTGGCGCTGCGCTGGCTGCGCGATACGCTCGGCTGGAGTGACCGACCGGATGCCTACACAGCCCTATCCGCACGCGCAGAAGAAACTCCGGCGGGCGCGGATGGTCTGGTATTTCTGCCTTATCTATCCGGTGAACGCACGCCGCACATGGACCCGCTGGCGAGCGGCCTGTTCCTCGGTCTGCGGCTGCACCATCATGTCGGGCACCTGGCGCGCGCCATCATGGAGGGAGTCACGTTTGCCCTGCGCGACTGTCTGGCGCTGGTGTCCGAAGCCGCATTACCATCCCGGCTCATTATCTCCGGCGGGGCGACTCAATCTCCGGTCTGGCGGCAGATTCAGGCGGACATTTACCAGCAGTCGGTGTGGTTGGCGAAAGGGGAGCAGCAGGCCTGTGTCGGTGCGGCGCTGCTGGCGGGTTGGGGCTGCGGAGTTTACGAATCGATGACCGACGCGACAAAGCGGCTGCCAAAACCGACTGAACAGATCGCGCCAGACGCGGCTCACGCAGAATTTTACAGGGAGCGCGGCAGCCTGTATGCTGGTCTGTATGACAAGCTGAAAGACGATATGCACCGCCTCAGCGGACGATGATTGTACCGGGCAGGCCGATCCAGTCCTGCCCTGGCACGGCTGAAATACGCTGGCCGGTACGGGCATCGTACATGCCGACGATGAGGTGAGCCTCACCGGGCGCGGCCAGATCATTGAATTGCAGAAAATGCCGGTCCATAAGATATTCCCCGGCACGCCAGCCAGTGGTAGGGCGTTCGCCCTGCGCCGGAAGCGCATCGCTCTGGGCGATCAAGCGGCCTGTAGCATCCAGCATCTGCACAAAGACGGTGTAGCTGGTCTCTGGAGTCGCGCTCCCAGCCTGCCAGATCAGCGTCACCGGATACGGCTCGGTCCGGTCGGCGGGCTGCGCGCCGGGCGTATAGCCCACCAGGGTGCCCACCGATCCCAGCGCCTGATCGACCGGGACCGTAAACTCCGGCGCTTCGTTGAGCAATGGCAGTCCTGCGACGGAATAAGTCGTCAGGATTGTGCCATCCGGCAGCCGCAGTTCCGCGTCGCCGCTGGCCGCGTCTGCGGGCACCCGCAGCGTGCGCCAATCCAGCGTCCAATCATCATGCGCATCCACCGATGGGGAAATGCGCGCTTCCCAGGCACCATCCGCCGCACTCAGGATCAGATCGGGCAGTGGGCCGCGCCCCTGCCACAGGAGCGTCAGGCGAACATCCTGCCCCGGAGTGAGGGCCGCGCCGGTTTCGAGATCGTGCCCGACCAGCGTCAGGTCTTCACCGAACGGCACATCCAAGCGGTTGGGGAGATCACTTTCGCGCCGCACCTGCGACCAGTCCGCCCCGGGTTCGACCCGCCAGATCCCAAGCGGCAGATCCTTGCCGAGCACGTGCCCCGCGTCGTCAATGACATCATAGCCGGACGGCTCGCGGTCGCTGAACACCCGCAGCCGCAGCTCATAATTCCCCGGCGGCGCACCCACCGGCAGCCGCAGCAGCGCATAGGCCACCGCCGACTCGCCCACATTCAGCCCCGAAGTTGTCCGCTGGTTGGCACTGGCGAAAATGCCGCTTTCCTGAACCACATCCCAGCCCTGAGCATTCCGCACGATCAGCGCCGCCCGCAGATCGACCGTAATCGGGCTATCGACCCGCAGCGTCACCGGCACGCACCGCGCGCGCTCTCCGGTCGAGGCCGGAGATTGACCCACGCCAGTCACGACGGCTAGCGGTAGGGGTGTTCCATTCACACCCACGCGCGCATCGAACGGCTTCATTTCCGGCAACGTCTCCGGCGGCGCTTCGTACAACCCAGTGCTCATGCCGTAGGTCGTGAAGGCTGCCGGAGGATTCGTCGAGCCGTGACCGAGCAGGCAGGGCAGCATGCCGCGATAATCGGCCCGCTGCGTATACCACTGGTTGAGTGCAATCCGCCCGGAGTCCGGCAGCAGCGGCACGACCTGGGCCTGAACCGCGCCTTCCGGCAGCGTCACCCGCCCGGCGGTCACGTTCAATCGGTTCCAGTAGTAGGCCAGGTCATAGCGGTCGGCATACGACCACGCCAGCACCGTATCCTCCGCCGTCAAGGAGTCAGCATAATAGGTTACCATGCCGCGCACGTCGTCATGCTGATAGAGCGGATTTTGCGCCAGGATCAGGTTCGTGAGGCCAATCAGCCCGAACAGCCCGGCAGCGGCTACCCGCAGACTCGATTCACGCAGCCGTGTAATTCCGGCGCCGAGCACGGCCAGCAGCAGCGGCGAAATCATCACCAGATAACGTCCGTGCATCTGGTTCCCGATGAAACTCAGGCCCACGATTAACCCGGCGACCAGCAGCACGACATGGGTGACCAGCCAACGCGCATTCGCACGCCGCCAGGGAATCAGGATCAGGGTCAGCCCCCAGGCCACGACGGACAGAGCCAGCAGCAGCGGTTCACGTCCGACCATCTCCCAGGGCGCGGTCCAGACCGCCTGCCCAAGTCGGCTGAACAAATCCGCGCCAATCTGCGGTCCGCTGTAAATCGCACTGTTTGCCGCCTGGACATTCATAAAGCGGGCCAGCAGCCAGGGCAGCCACAGCAGGCCGACAGCGATTTGCCCACCCCACCAGGCGCGCCAGTCCGGTTGGCGCAGGCTGCGGCGCACCAGCCAGACGAGCACCGTCACCCCGTTCAGCCAGAGCATGACGATCGGACCTGTGTTATGGGCATAAAGGATCAGGATTTCAGCCGCAAGCAGCGCCAGCCATGCCCCGCGGCTCGGGTGGGAAATCAACCGGTGCCAGGCCAGCGCCGCAGCCAGCACCAGCACTGCCAGCAGCGTATACATGCGGGCTTCCTGCGACGTCCACCACAGCAGCGGCGATGCGGCAGCCAGAAACCCGGCATATATTCCGGCGCGGTGATTGAAGAGACGGGCCGCCAACTGTGCCGTCAGAGGGATTGTGAGCAGACCCAGCAGCGTCGAGGTCAGCCGCAGGCCAAAGGGACTGTCGCCCCAGAAACGGGCCGTCACGTGGAGGAGGACATAATACAGCGGCGGATTGGTGGGGTCCGCATCGAAAGCCGCACCCAGGTCCGGCTGCACCGCCGCGTAAGCCGACCAGCCTTCGTCGAACCAGATGCTCTGCGCGTCAATGCGATAGAGGCGGAGCGCAAACGCCGCCAGGATCAGCACCAGCAAGGGAATATATCGGGAGGCGCGCATGGCAAAAGCGTAGCACCGGGGTCATCTTCCAGCAAGGCGAAATCCGACTTGCACCATTGACGAGCCACACAGTAGAATAGGTTGGAGTAAGCTAAATTGGTGTACGGATAGCCGGTAAACCAGATGACTGACAAACTGACCATCACGAAAGATGAGCTGGTTCTCTTGTTACGAGCCGCCCACAGAGCGTATCAAGGGCAGCCCAAACCCCCTACCGGCGACGACAGTTGGGTGACATGGTATGCCAATTTCGTCATCGAGAGGCTGAGTCATGCGGTGGCAAAGCCACCCCTGGAGACGAAACCGGTTCCGCCTCCATCATCAGCCGCTGCATCATCTGCATCCGGGGTGTCGTCTCCGCCTGAACGTAAGCCCGCCGCTGAAGCTGTGCCGCCGGTCAAGCCAAAAACGCCCGAAGAGCCTGCCCTGCCGGTGACGGCCAAGCTGGTCGATCAATCCCAGGCCAACGATGCGGGAGCGACCAGTGTTCAGCCCATCCAGAAACCGAACACCGATAAACTGGAAGATCAGCCGGACAAGAAAGCGGACCCGGATGCCGGAATCTTGCAGGTGTGCCCGACCTGTGCGCACCGCAACCGGCCCGGCGTCTATTTCTGCGAGAACTGCGGAACCAATCTGGTCACCGGGCAGCAGGCTTCGCTCGGCACCCGCGATCTGCGGGAAGCTCAGGATATTGAACCCTCCAGCGTGCGTCAGGCACAGGCGGATGCCGAGCCGAAAAAGAGTAGCCCGGTCGTCCAACTGGACAAAGAACAGGAAAAAGCCGTCCGCACCGCGGGCAGCGGCACATTCGGGACCGGCATGCTCCTGCGCATCGAAGTGGAGGGCGGATCGACTCCCATCGTCATCAAGCCCAAATCCGAGGACATGATCCTGGGCCGCCGTGACCCCACGACTGGCGCAACCCCGGAGGTCGATCTGACTGCCTACGCCGGATACCGCATGGGGGTCAGCCGCCGCCATGCTTCGCTGGCTTTAGAAAACAGCCAGCTCAACCTGTGGGACCTGGGCAGCAGCAACGGCACGTATCTGAACGGCAACAAGCTGACGCCGCATCAACCGATTATGGTTCGTGATGGTGATGAAGTGCGGCTGGGGCAGATGGTGCTGCGTCTGTTTTTCCAGAACAGCCCTGCCAGCAAATTATAGAAGCAATCTCAGGCGAGAATATCGGCGACATCCCCGGCGGCTTTGCGCACGGCGTATAAGACGTGGGCCAGGTGAGCGTCCTTCTGCACCAGCACCGCCAGCGACGCGCGTTCGCCTGCCGGGTAGACGACCATCGTCCCCCCTTCAGCCTCGATCAACAGGCGTTCCAGCTCTCCCTGGGCCAGCCGCTTGAGCGTGCGGTCAGCCAGACCGATCAACGTCGCGGACATGGCCGCAACCTGGGGGCTGCTGGTCGGGTTTTCATGAGGATTTTCCTCGTCGCCGGGTGGAAATGCAGATACCAGCAAACCGTCAATATTGACCACCACTGAGGCGGTCACGCCTTCCACGGCGACATGGAGTTGTTTGAGGGTACTCTCAAGCTTCTGATCACGATATTCTTGAGCCATACAACCTCTTTTTCGCGTGTTTTATGCCGACCATACTTCAATGCGCTCACTAGTATAACGAAAGACCATCCCAGCCTCAACGACGCGGGATCATGCACACCGGTCCATCCATCATGATAGCACGTCCACTGGCTTACGGATATTGAGGCTTTGCCGCAGAGTCCGCATCGGCAAATTCGGCCAGCCAGTATTTCTCCTCGTCCGTGAGCTGCGCGCGAAACAGGAGATCAGGCCGATGCTGCCAGGTTCGCCGCAAACCCTCTCGCCGCCGCCAGGCTGCAATGCGCGAATGGTCACCCACTTGCAGCACGTCGGGTACGGTCAGCCCCCGGAACACCGGCGGACGGGTGTAATGCGGCCCTTCCAGCACGCCGTCGGCATGGCTGTCTGTATCGGCTGCGCCTTCCGCCCCGAGCACACCGGGAATATGGCGGATGGTCGCGTCGATGACCACCATCGCGGCCAGTTCGCCGCCTGTCAGCACGTAATCGCCGATGCTGATTTCATCTGTGACCACCAGTTGCCGCACCCGGTCATCGATGCCTTCATAATGGCCGCACAGCAGGATTACGCGATCCTGACCGGCCAGTTCTTTCGCGACCGTATGCGACAGCAGCCGACCCTGCGGCGACATCAGAATGACCGGTGTACCGGGCTGCGCCAGCGTTTCGACCGCCCGAACCACCACGTCGGCGCGCATGATCATGCCGCCCCCGCCGCCATAAGGGGTATCATCGACCTTATGATGTTTGTCGAGCGCATAATCCCGAATATCATGAACATACAAATCGAGCAGCCCGCGATCGCGCCCTTTCCACAGCATACTTTCGGTCATCGGGCCTTCAAACATGCCGGGAAACAGGGTGAGCACATCTATACGCATGGTTGTCTCTGACGATCGAATCCTGTATGATGATATTTTATTGAACAGATCGAAGTCTGTTTTTTCCCGATTTGCCAGCGTAGCAGTTTTACACCGCAAAATCAATCGCATTCCAGTCCTATTTATTTTCAATCAAACAGACCCTTCAATTAAATGGTTTAACAGAGAGGCACCTGATGCGGTTTGGCGTGGATTTTGGCACGACCAATTCGGCCATTGCCTATTACGATGGTCAACAATTACATCCCATCGTCACCGACCCGGCGAACGATAATCCCGACATGATGCCATCTCTGATTTATGTCGATCGGGACTTCCAGGTCACGGTTGGCGCGGCGGCGGCCAGCGCTTACCTTCAGCACGAAACCGGACGCCCGGTGCGCTGGCGGCAGCGTGAAGCCGGAGAGATTGAAATCACAGTTGCCAGTGTCGGCAGCAGCGGCGGGGACCCGATTGAATTCGTCCAACAGGTAAGCGTACTGGTCGATGAAGCCGCCAATGGCCGATTGATTCAATCCATCAAGACCGCGTTGTTTAATGAACGCTACGAAGGCACCCGCATTTTCGGCAAGTTCTACCGCGTGGACGACCTGATCGCGATCATCCTGCGCCGCCTCCGGCAGGCTGCCGAACGCGAAACCGGCGAACGGTGTGACCAGATTGTGCTGGGGCGACCTGTCCAGTTTTCGACCAATCCCCTGATCGACGCGCGCGCCGAAGCGATCCTGCTAAAAGCGGCGCACCTGGCCGGGTTCGATGAGGTTCGCTTCGAACTCGAACCGGTCGGCGTGGCCTACCTGTATCACCGCCGCAGCGCCGCCCGCCAGACCGTCCTGGTGTTCGATTTCGGAGGCGGCACTCTGGACCTGACCATTGCCGAAGTCGGCGGCCCCCAGGCCCCGGTAATTCTGGCAACCGGCGGCGCGCCCATCGGCGGCAATGATCTGGACAGGCGCATCATGGCCGCGCTGCTGCCCTACTTTGGCGGGGGTGACGAAGGCGCATTGGCCGCCGATATGAGCGACAAGCTGCTGGCCTGGCAGACCATGCCCGAACTGTCGCGCCCCCACTATATGGAACGCATCCACCGGCTGAAACGCGGCGGCCATCGTCAATCCATGCGCGCGCTGGAGACGTTGATTTCGCGGAATATGGGCTTCAAGCTGTTCAAGGAAATTGAACAGGTCAAAAAACAGCTTTCGGAAAACCCAAGCTCGACTCTGGAATTTTCCTTCGAGGCCATCCAGATTCAGGAAACCATCACCCGTCGTCGCTTCGACCGGATGATAGCCAGTGACCTGGCTGCTATCCGTGCCAGCGTGCACGGACTGCTGCAATCGGCGGCTGTGCATCCCGATCAGATCGATGTGGTGCTGCGAACGGGTGGCTCATCATTAATCCCGGCTGTTCGCCAACTGCTCGAAGAAATCTTCAGCCAGGACCGGGTCCAGACCATCGATCCGCTCATTTCAGTGACTGGCGGTTTCGCCGTCGTCGCTCATGGCCTGAACCCGCAGGCCGCACAGACATCCCCCGGAGAACTGATCACCGAAGTCGATCCGTCCACAGCCAACCTGCACATCATCGGTGTTGGCACGGCGGTGTACAGCGACCGGGCATTTATCATCAGCCGCATTCCATCCCGCCTGCACGGTCTGCCTGCGCTGCAAACCACGCATACGAGCTTGACCGCACGCGACGATGCAGCGCTTCAGTTCTGCCTCAATCATCCAGCCCGCATCTATGTGGCCTATGAATCCGCCACCGCGCGCATCCCCTACTGGCTGCGCGGGTTCGACATCGAAAACCTGCGCATCGAGATTGAAGACGAATTTGCGCTGATTCGGCGGGCCATGCAGGTCTACAGCAAACGGTTCGAGCCAGGGACGGTCATCCTCGGCGGCAACCAGGCGGAGGGCTTCGAAGGCCAGGTGATGGTCAACTATTTCGTGATTGTCCAGCCGGAAGATCAGGTCGCCTAGCAGATCCAGCCTGGTTTGTCTTTGGTCACTTGTTACCTAGTTTACCCTCCCATTTCAGGGTAAACTAGTCAACTTCCAGAACTTCACGGGGATGAGAACGGCCACCTGTTATGGACAACAACCCGGTTATCGCTCTGTTTCTCGCCCTGGGTGTGATTATCGCGGCAGCGCGCATCGCCGGTAACATCGCGCGCCGGTTTGACCAGCCGCGCGTCCTGGGCGAACTCGTGATCGGCGTGCTGCTTGGCCCTACCCTGATCGACCTGCTGAACGCCTCGGTGTTTGGCCTGGGCGAAGCGCACCTGCATGAAACGATCATCGAGTTTGCCGAACTTGGCGTGCTGCTGCTGATGTTCAAGGTGGGCCTGGAAATCCATCTGGACGAACTGCTCAAGGTGGGAGTCGTGGCGGCGATCGCCGGAGTGTTGGGCGCGGTGCTGCCCGTGGTCATGGCGGTGCCACTGGTGATGGCCTTCGGTTATGGTTGGCAGGCCGCCCTGTTCGCGGGGGTCACACTGGCCGCCACTTCGGTCAGCATCTCGGCGCAGGTCCTCATCGAACTCGGCGTGCTGCGGACTAAAGAGGGCAATGCGCTGCTGGCAACTGCTTTGATCGATGACGTGGTTGCCATCCTCCTGGTGTCCCTGACCATTGCCATTACCGGGCCGCAGGAACAGGTCGAGGCCAGCCAGCTGCTGGCGATTGTGGCACGTATGACCGGTTACATCCTGGTGTCTTTCGTGATCGCCTGGTTTGCCCTGCCCCGGCTGATCAACTGGATCGACTCGCGGCCTGAATCGCGCCATTCCTACGGCGATGCGGCGGTCGCGTTGATTATCGTCCTGCTGTTTGGCTGGTCTGCCGAATTTTTTGGCGGTGTTGCCGCCATTACCGGCGCATTCATCGCCGGGGTGGGCCTCAGCCGTGCGCACGGCGGTGCGCGGCGCGAAATCGATGTGGCGATCTCCAATATCTCCTACGCCTTTCTCGTACCCATCTTCTTTGTGAGTGTCGGTTTGCAGACCGACCTGAGCAACTTCCCGTTAAGCGCACTGCCACTCACTGCATTGATCCTCGTTGTGGCGGTAGCTTCAAAAATCATCGGCTGCGGGCTGGGCGCAAAACTGGGCGGCTTCAGCAGCATGGAGTCGCTTCGTTTGGGGGTTTGCATGATTTCACGCGGCGAGGTCGGTCTGATTATCGCCTCGCTGGGCCTATCCTCAGGCATGATTCAAGCCACCGATCCGCTGTTTGCATCGTTATTTATGGTCATTTTGCTGTCCACTGTCCTGACTCCGCCCCTGGTACGCCGCGTGTTCGAATTAGGCAAATCCGCACCCCAGGCGCATAATCATATGGAGATGCAGGAAGTCTCGGAAGTAATAGACCGCTAACTAAAGGAAAGAAGATTCGGTCATGCCTAAACTGGTCATACTCATCACCCCCCTGATCGATGATGCCCACACGGTCGCGGACGCCTGGCAGCAAGCGGGCACGCCGGGCGTGACATTTATCGAGAGTTATGGGATGCGTCGGCTGCAAGAAGCCACCCACAACCCCGAGGTCCTGCCTGGGATCATGTCGATGATTGAGCTGCTGCGCAACCGCGAAGAAAACAGCGTGACCCTGATGTCGGTCGTACAGGACAGTGCGATGGCGGACAGGCTGATCGATGCGGCACGACAGATCGTCGGCGATCTCAATGGACCGGATAACGGCATCCTCTTTGTCATCGATGTCGAGCGCGCCGTCGGCCTGCGTCCTTACAGCAGCGGTTAGCCGCGGCGCACCGCAAGCGCAAATTGCACTATACTTACCGGTGATACCGTCCTTTCATGGCGCATGGAATCGCAATGAAAACCAACACCTATGCAATCTGGATTCAAACCGGTGACGATCCGCTGGCGGGGACCGACTCGAATGTCTTTATCCAGTTGTTCGGCACGACCGGACAAACAGAATCGATTCACCTGCCGCCGCGCGACATCTTTTCGTTCGAGAGCAGCAGCACCGAAAAGTATATCCTCGAAGTCCCCGACCTGGGCGACCTGACACGCTGCTGCATCGGCCATGACAACAGCGAAGGCGATTCGGGTTGGTACGTGGTGAACGTGCGGGTTCAGGATGACGAAACCGAGCGTGAATGGGTGTTCACCTTCAATCGCTGGCTGGGCCTTGAGGAATCCGGCCAGTTGACGGCCTGCGTAGCGCTGTGAGGTAACATGCAGCGACTTGCCTTCGTCCTGCTGCTGGCGACGACCGCCTGCAATTTACGCGTCGGCACTCCGACGCCATTCCCTACACCGGACCTGCCGATGATCGAGTTTCAAGCCCCGGTGAACAATGACCGTTTTGACGAACATACGGATATTGCCATCGCCCTGCTTGCACGCGACTCCGGTATTGGAATCGCGCGGGTTGAACTGCTGGTCGATGACCTGCCCCACAGCGAGGCCCTGCCGGAGGTGAGCGCCGCTGTCCCGGTGTTTACAGTGGTCATGAACTGGCTGGCTGAAGGCCCCGGCTATCACTCGCTGACGGCCATCGCCTACCGGCCCGATGGCACACCCAGCCGCCCGCAAACCATCAGCATTCTCATCACCTCACCCGAAACTGAAACGCCGGATGATGCCTGATGGATTGAAGTGGATTGCCTGGGCCGCCCTGTTCATCGTGCTGACTGGCTGCCAACCGCCGCCACCTACTCCGGTTAGCTCCTTATGGGGCAGCATCGCGACGCTGGCCGAAGCGGAACAGAGCCAGGCCCCGGCGCTGTGGGTCCAGCCCGACGGCGTTCTCACCGCAGCCTGGATCGGCAGCGATTCCAGCGGGGTGCACCAGGACGCGCGGGTCGTCAGCGGCCCTCTGCTGGGAAACTCCCGAACCCTGCCGCTGCCACCTGTCCATCCGCTGATGCAGACTCTGCTGCCTGGACCGGGAGATTTGCTGCACCTGTTGTGGCTGGATGCCGATGAAAATGGGGAACAGCGGTTGTATGCGGCGCTCTTGTCGGCAGACCTGCAAATCGAGCGCGGCCCTACCCTGATTTCCGACCGCGAAACGCTTCGATATACGGCCAATGTGGTTGGCGATGGCAGCCTGATGATCATCTGGAGCGGCGGACCATTGGCAGAACCAGCCCTTTAT
>JAIOHO010000569.1 GCA_019912905.1 Anaerolineae bacterium | reverse complement strand
GCGGTGGGATGAATACCAGCCGCGTGCCCCCCATTGTAGCTGCATCAATAAATCGGGATCGTCCGGCGTTCGGCCATACTGCGGCTGACTGCTTCCGTGAAAGCCATATATTTCACGCCGGTTTCAAAATTCGTGTGGGTGATGGCTTCCTGCCCACGAATCGCGCGGATAAATTCCTCTTCCACGCGCCAGCCGCCGCGCTCCTCCGGCGGGATGGCGATGGGCTGAAGAGCGTCATCCCCGCGCTGGGCACCGTAAAGCTGTCCGCCCGTAAACCGCAGCGTCCCACCGCTGCCATACAGAGTCGCCATATCCGCACCGGCCAGCCCGGTCACGCTGCTGATCGACAGCCGTGCCTGAGCGCCACAGGCCATGTCCGCCACCACATCGAGATGCTCCGGGATGCGCACCGGACGCAGGGAACCGCTGGCATCAGGGCGCATGCGAGTGAAAATCTTACCCATCGCCATCACCGCCGTCGCCTCGCCCACCCAGCGCAGCAGCGCTTCATACCAGATGCCCATCGCCATAATGTTCAGGCCGCTGAGATCATAATCGTTGCGCCAGTGCATGGCCGCTTCAGGATCAACAAAACTGTTTCCGGCGCGGATTTCGATTGCCAGTACATCCCCCAGATAATTTGCCGCCAGCAGGCGTTTGATCGTCCTATCCACGCCGAGCGTCATCGGCGACGGCACGATCTGCGTCACCCGTTGCGGGTGAGCTTGCGAGGCCGCCAGCATCGCCTGAGCCTCGTCCAGATTGCGGGCCATGCGTGCTTCGCACATGACGTGTTTCCCAGCCTCTAACGCCCGGACGGTGGTGGTGCAGTGCATATAGGGCCAGGTGCCGATGACGATGGCATCCGTATCCCCGGCATCGACCAGTTCCCACCAGTGTTCGTACACGGTGGGGATGCCGAACTCGTCCGCCACCCGCCGGGACGATTCCAGCGAGCGGTTGCACAGACTGACGATCTCGACCCCGGGGATCGCCTGCAAACCGGGGATATGTTTCTTACGGGTGTTATCGCCGGCACCCACGATTCCGACGCGAATGGGCTGCTCTGTCATGGGGTATTCCTTTCTGAGTCAGATGACTGTTACATGAGGGAATTATAACGAATGGGGGCACATCCCCAAAAATTGGTGGGAGAGAGTACCCTGGGCGTGATATAATCGGTTCAGGTTCAAGAGATGGATTGAATCCAGGCACAATCAGGCAGTCACCTCTTGGAAGAGTTTATAGACTGTCTGTTCACAATCAGTATTCCAAATAATTCAGGTTAGGCAAGGAGAGAGTTACATGGGTGGAATCAGTTCCTTACTGGGCGCATTGGCCCTGTTGGGTTTCCTCGGATTTTTAGGCGGAGTCGGGCTGGTCGTGGTTTCGGCGTCACAGGGACGTCCGGTGCGCGGCGGCATCTCGCTGGCGGTGGTCGGGCTGGTGGTCGGGCTGGTCTTCAGTGTCATCAGCCAGGGCATTCTGATCGTCGAGCCGACTCAGGTCGCGGTCATCTTCAATACGCTGAACGGTGAATTGGGCGAACCGCGCGGCCCTGGCACGCATATCGTCGTCCCGGTGCTGCAATCGGCGACCCTCTACCCCATCGAACAGCAGCAGTACACCATGTCCGGCATTCCCGGTGAGGGGGCGGTCCAGGGCGATGATGCCGTGCGCGGGCGCACCAGCGACGGCCAGGAGGTCTACCTGGACGTCAGCGTGCTGTTTGGCGTCGACCCGACCCAGGCCAACAGGGTCCACGTCCGCTGGCAAAACCGCTACGAAGGTGATTTCGTGCGTCCGACCATACGCGGCCTGGCACGTGAAGTGATTTCTCGTTTCCGCGCCGACGAAATTTTTGGCGAGCAGCGCTCGGCGGTCGAAGATTCGCTTCAGGAGCTGATGCGGGCGCGCATGGAGGAAGAAGGCTTCGTCCTGACCGACCTGCTCATCCGCGATGTCACCTTCTCGCAGGCGTTTACCGACTCCATCGAGCGCAAGCAGATCGCCGAGCAGCAGGCTCAGGAAGCGGCCTTCCGCGTGCAGGAAGAAACCCAGCGCGCCGAGCAGGTGCGTGCAGCCGCCCTCGGTGATCGTGATGCCGCCATCTCCCGCGCGCAGGGTGAAGCTGAGGGCATCGTCCTGAAGGCCAAAGCTCAGGCAGAAGCACTGCGGCTGGTCAGCGAGCAGATCGCGGCCAATCCCTCGCTGATCCAGTACGAATACATCCAGAACCTGTCGGACAATATCCAACTGGCGCTGGTTCCGACCAACAGCCCCTTCCTGTTCGACTTCAACAGCCTGGCGGCATCCAACCCGGATTTCGTCGCGCCGACCGTGCCGGATACGACGGTGATTCCTGAAATCGTCGATCCCAACGCACCCAGCGGCGGCTAATCGGCTTCTGCACCAAACACACATCGCAAAGGGCGAGACATTCCACTTCCTCGGATCACCGTCTCGCCCTTTTGTACCACCTGTAAGCATTATCTTAGAAATCCCGCACATCCGTTGACTTCCGTATGTCAGCGGACATACAATAAAATTTGTATCATCTGTTCTATGTCAATTTAACCCTGATGGGTTTGGCCTATGGCGAAGAATTACTATGATGTGCTAGGCGTGGATAAGAGCGCCTCAGAAAAGGATATTAAACAGGCTTTCCGCAAGCTGGCGAAGCAGTTTCATCCTGACGCCAACCCGGATAACCCCCAGGCGGAATCCAAATTTAAGGAAATTAACGAAGCCTATGAAGTGCTGAGCGATACGGAAAAACGTGCCCAGTACGATCGGTTTGGCAGTGCCTTCCCCGGCGGCTTCAACGGGGGACCGGGGGCCAACGGCACCCGCTATACGAATGTCGATTTTGGGGGCGAATCCTTCAGCGATATTCTGGAAAACCTGTTCGGCGGCATGGGCGGCATCGGGCGTTCATCCGGCGGCTGGTCGGGCGGCACGGTGCGCGAAGGCGGCAGGCCAGGCAGTGCCGCAGCCCAGGGCCGTGACCTGGAGCAGAGTGTCACCATCAGCCTGTATGAAGCTTATCATGGGGCCAGCCGCCGCGTGACCAAAGGCAGCCGGACCATCACCGTGAACATCCCGGCGGGTGCGCGCACCGGCACCAAAGTTCGCATCGCAGGCGAAGGCGAACCCGGCGTGATGGGCGGTCCGGCGGGCGATCTGTATCTCATCGTGGACGTCGCGCTCGACCCCACCTATGAACGTGATGGTGACGACCTGTCCACCGACGTCAAAGTCGATCTGTTCACGGCCATGCTCGGCGGCGAAGTCGAAGTGCCGACCATGACCGGCCCCGTCCGGTTGAACATTCCGGCGGGCACCCAGTCAGGCCGCAAGTTCCGGCTGACCGGCAAGGGCATGCCTCGCCTGAAGAAGCGTGACGAGTTTGGCAACCTGTATGCGCGGGCGCTGGTGACCGTGCCCGAAGACCTGAATGAGGAGCAGCGCCGACTGGTCGAACAACTGCGGGACAGTTTGCGCTGATCACCGGAAAAATCGCGTGTTAAAATAGAGCGCACCGAAACACTGGGCGCTCTATTTGGTTTCTGAGGGACACCATGCACAAACGAATCGTCGTTACCCTGGCTGGTTTGCTGCTGCTGGCCGGATGCCGGGCCGCTGAAATTGCGCCGCCGCAGGCCATCGCCAGCACGCCGGTCGAATCGCTGCGGCTGGTGCGCGCGCAAAATGCGACTCCGGTCCCCCAGGCCGTGATCGACGCGGCGGATGCCGAATATGTGCTGCTGACCAATATCTACGAGCGGATGGCCCCGGCGGTCGTCAATATCGAAATCCGGGCAAATCATCCGGGCACGGATACGGTCATTGATTTCGGACGCGGCTCCGGTTTCGTCTGGGATACTCAGGGGCACATCGTCACCAACGCCCACGTCGTTGATGGGGCCAGCAGCATCGAGGTAACCTTCAACGACGGGCATATTGCACCGGCGGAACTGGTGGGCGTCGATCCCTTCAGTGACCTGGCCGTCATCCAGGTCGAGGCCGACCCGGACCGGCTGCATCCGGTCACGCTGGCGGATTCGGACCTGGTTCGGGTCGGGCAGCGCGCCATCGCCATCGGCAATCCCTTCGGCCTCGCCAGTTCGATGACGCTCGGCATCGTCAGCGGCCTGGGGCGGCAGCTTCCCTCGGCTCAGCTTCTCAATGCGGATCTCCCGGCGGGGTTCAGCAATCCGTCGATTATCCAGGTCGATACCGACATCAACCCTGGCAACTCCGGCGGCCCGCTGCTGGATTCACATGCGCAGGTCATTGGCGTCAATACCGCCATCCGCACCGACAGCGGCGTGTTTCAGGGCGTCGGTTTCGCCATTCCAGCCAACACCGTCCAGCGCGTCGTGCCGGAGTTGATCAGCGCAGGCCGGGTGGATTACGCCTGGCTGGGCATCTCGACTCTGCTGGAAGATGATGGCTACAGCGTGGCAGCCCTGGCCGAACCGCTCAATCTGCCGGTCGAAGCGGGTGTACTGGTGGACCGCGTGACTATCGGGTCGCCAGCCGATAAAGCCGGACTGCAAGGGGGACAGCGGCTGGAACAGGTGCGCGGGCGGGCGATCTGCGCCGGGGGCGACATCATTATCGCCGTCAACGGGCGCTTTGTAAAAAATCTGGACGAACTGGTGGCTTATCTGGTCGTTCACAGCAAGCCTAACGACGTGGTCACCCTGCTGATCGTGCGCGATGGCGAAACCTTTGAGCTGCCGCTGACACTCGAACCGCGCCCGACAACCGATACCGGCGAATCCGTGAACAAGTGCAGCTAAGATGAACCCGATTCAACCGCTGGACACCGAAAGGCTGCGGCTTCGGCTGGTCGAACGGGCGGATGCGCCCGCGCTTCAGGCTCTGGTCAGTGACCGGCGCATTGCCGAAACCACCCTGAATATTCCCTATCCTTACCCCGAAAGCGGCGCAGTCGATTGGATCACACGGGTGCTCGAACGCCGAGAACAGGGACAGGCCGACTGTTCATTCGTCATCCTGCGTCGATCAGACAACGTCCTGCTGGGTGCCATCGGTATTCATCCCGATGATGCATTTCAGGCAGAAATCGGCTACTGGATGGGCGTTCCCTACTGGGGCCAGGGCTACATGACCGAGGCCGCCCGGCGGGTGATTCAGTTCGGATTTGAGGCGCTTGAGCTGAATCGCATTCGCGCCTGGTATTTCACCCACAACCCGGCCTCGGCGCGCGTGATGCAGAAGGCAGGCATGACGTTTGAAGGCATCATGCGCCAGCATTACGTCAAGTGGAATAAATTTGTGGATGTCGGTTGTTATAGTATTCTCCGCTCCGAATATGAGGCCCAGAGGCAAATGGACTGATGAAGGACTTCCCCACCCTGGAAACTGAACGTCTGCGGCTGCGCCGCTTCGAACTGGCGGATGCGCCGATCGTACAGACTTTATTAAATGACCCCGACGTGACTGGCAACCTGTTGGAGGCCTCGCTCCCGTTTTCGCTGGAAGATGCCTGCTCGATGATTACCACCAGCCACGCGACGTTTGAGGCTGGCACCGGTTGGGCCTTTGCGGTCACGCGCAAATCGAACGACGATCTGGTAGGTTATTGCGACATCCAGTTGCAGTGCGAACACCAGCGCGGAGCGATCACTTACTGGATCGGGCGGCCTTACTGGTGGCAGGGTTATGCAACCGAAGCCGCCAAAAAAGTCGTGCGGTTTGGTTACGAGCAGCTCGGGCTGAATCGCATTTACGCCTACGTCCTCCAGCGCAATACGGCATCGGCTCATGTGCTGCAAAAAGCGGGGCTGATTCGGGAAGGCACCCTGCGCCAGAGCATCCTCAAAGCCGGGGTGTTCGAAGATGTCGATTTTTACGCATTATTGCGTGAAGATTGGTTGACAGAGGGTTAAAGCAGGCTTATGCTGTAGTTAACGTATCGACTGGGGAAAGGAGAGCGCATTTGCAATCTCAAGACAACCCAATAGATTGGTACGTACACAGCCCGCTCCGGCGGGAACGATCTCCAGGAAGAGATCTGGGTTTATAACCTGATCTGAACAAAAAGCAATCGCGCGCCCTCCGGCGCGTGATTGTGTTTAGAGGGCCAGTGGTCCCTCCGCTCCCCGCGCATAGTTGACCATCAGCTTGGGAGCAGCGCTGTCCCAAGCGTGATCAGCCTCTTTACAGGAAAAAATCGCGCAGCGCGTCGCGCACATCATCGACGATTTCTTCCCAGGCGGTGTCCGGGTCGCGCGTCACCACAAGCGTGTCGGGGGTAATCGTCAGCGCGCGGATGCCGGGCACGCCGTCGAACAGCATCTGCGCGATCGGCGACCCGACATTCCCCTCATCAAAAGTGGGGTATCGTTCCGTCTCGGCGGTCGTCAGGACCTGGTTCGTGATGATTTCCAGCACGTCCGGGTCGCCGGTCGGTTCCGTTTCAATCTTGACGTACTCGGACATCTTGCACAATCTGGATACGGTCGCCAACCTGTATTCTGCCATCTTTCACCACACGCGCCATGACCCCTAACCGCCCGGCGGCCTGAGCGGGATCAATGCCCTGAATCGCCTGGAACCGGTCGCAGCCCGTGCGCGGGGTGCCCACTTCGACCACCGCCTGATCGCCGATGAGCAGTTGTGTGCCTTCTGGCAGCGTGTTGAGGTCCTCGCCCAGGCCGGTGATGATGATCTGCTCGCCCAACTCGCCGGGCTGCGCCTTGAAGCCCTCCGCCGCCAGCGTATCAATCGATTCCTGAGCCATGATGTTCAGATTACGGCTGGGATTTCCCCCTTTGCGGTCGCCTTCGATGCCATAATTCTCTACCAACTGCGCGCCCGGCAAAGCCACCCGGCTGTAATGGTCGGCGGGGTGCGCCGGTACCTCATCGGGCCGATACGCAATACTCACCACAGTGCCCATCGCATTTTTCCTCCAGCCTGCCTGGTCTGTGTATCTTAAAGATATTGGGTTTTTTTATTCTACATGAAATAGCGACGAAAAGCACAGCCACTAGGGGATGACGCGGTGAGTCAGCATGTCATTGACCGATTTGACCAGCCGCCGCAGCTCGGATTCGAGATCGGAGGTGATGCCTTCCTGAATGGCCGCCTCGCGGAACAGGTCACGCGCTTCGCGCAGGCTGTCCTGCCCGCTGCGCAGGCGAGTCAAGCCAGCACGCAGTTGAGTGCGCGCATCACGGCTGGACGGGCTGGTGTAATGATTGGGCAGGTCCCAACCGAGGGTCGCCCCGGCGACATGCAGCCGTTCCAGAAACGCATCGATGGTGGGGAGTTCCATCGCCGCGCCCGCCTGGAGCAGACGTTTGATGTCATCACTCAGGGTCGGCTCGACCCCAAAATCAAGTTCGGTGATATTCTGATAGCGCTCCTCCACATCCGACAACCGGCCCGGCTGTGGACGCAGGGCCGCCTTCTGCGGCGATAACCCCGTAAAAATGGGATAGAGGATGCCGACGCACAGGTTGTGCACGTCCAGGCTGAAGTAACGTTCGTGGCCGTTCTCGGTCTTTTCGAGGTGGCGGGAACTGTTGAAGTCGATGATCTGGAGATGCGTGCCATCCCAGTAGACATGTTCCAGCTTGTGGTCGAGGTAGACGATGTTCTGCTGGTGCGCCAATTTGAGCATGTGGGCAAATTGCAGCGCCAGCGCGATACCCTCTTCACTCGGCAACCGCCAGCGCACACCGGGATGATTGGGTTTCATCAGGTAGAGCAGGTTGCGCGAACGGGGTAGGTTTTGCAGCGTCAGATAGGGCCGCCAGCCGCGTTGTGCAAAGTCATCCAGCGCTTCGGCGAACCCCATCACATCCTGGAGAAAGGACACGATCTCGCCGCCAGCCGGGTGCTCGGCGGAGTTGGAAAGATAGCCGCAGTCGAGCAAATCGACTACATGCGGACTGTTGGCAAGTTTCGTCAGCAGGTTGGCTTCATTGGCAAAGGCACGATATTCCCAGCGGACTTCGCCATCCTCAGCCAGGTGCTCAGGACGCATCACCTTGATGGCGACCGGGTGCCCGGTACGGCGGTCGAGCGCATCCATGACCCGGGCATAATGACCCAGCGCGAAGGTGTCGTTGTAGTTGTCGATGCGGTACAGGTCGTCGAGATTTTTTGCCATAGCGCCCAACTATATCCCAGGTATCCCAAATAATAAATAGGCACTATTTGGGAAATATGGCAGTGGTGTTTCAGGAAAAATGGCTATTCTAGCGGAATGCCGGGGACAATCCAGCGTGATTTCGCCTGCGCTCATCCAATCTGTAAACAACTGCTTGCATCAGGCAGTGGCTTCTGTAGAATAAGAATAAATCCAGTTAACGCTAGGAGACCCGTAATGCCGCATTCGGGGGACGGTATTCGTCTGCGCAGCAGCGCGCGAACCAGTGTCGGCCAGGTGCGTGAAAACAACGAAGACAGCGTCCATTTGTGGCCGGGCGACCAATTTGTGTTGGCGGTCGTGGCCGATGGCATGGGCGGGGCCGCTGCGGGTGAAGAAGCCAGCCGCATGGCGATTGAAGCGATCCAGGCCGGGATGTCGCTGCGCAATCGCGATACGTATGAGGCGATCAACGGGTTGTCGGACGATCTCGTCGCCGACCGGTTGAGGACCTCCATCGAACAGGCCAATCTCTCGATCATGCAGCGCTCGATCGATGAACCGGACCTGCGCGGCATGGGCACGACGGTCACGCTGGCGTTTGTGCGTGGAATCGAAGTCATCATCGCCCATGTCGGGGACAGCCGAGCCTATCAGGTCGATGGCGCAACGACCCGCATCCGGCAGATTACGTCGGATCACAGTTTTGTCGAAGCCCTGCTGTCTGCCGGGCACATCACCCCGGAGCAGGCAGAAGATCACCCGATGCGGAACGTGCTCTACCGGGCACTCGGCCAGGCGGAAGAACTCGACGTTGACATTTACAAGACCCGTCTTGAAATCGGCGACCGCCTCGTGCTGTGTTCCGACGGCCTGACGCGCCATGTCAAACCGGACGAAATCGCCCAGTTATCCCTCTCGGACGAAAATCCGTCCAAAGCCAGCCAGAAGCTCATCGACCTGGCGAACGAGCGCGGCGGCGAGGACAATGTCAGTGTCATCATCGTGTCCGTCGAACGCGACAATTCCAACCCGGAAGCAGATATGAAAAGTGATTTTGCTGCTGAAGATGAAGATACCTTGGTGCTCAAAGATAAACCTTTTTCACGCAGCGCCCTCCAGATTCAACCGGACCCATCACCCGCCAAGTCTCAGGACGACCCATCGCAGGACAGCGACCCCGAATCGCGCACCAGCAGCTACTTCAGCAAACACAAGATGCAGGCAGAACGGGTAAGCGACAGCGACGATCTGCCGCCGAAAAACTGCCCGGCCCGATCCACCGTCCTCCAGTTTCCTTCCCCTGATCGGATCACCATCCCTGCTGACGGAGAAACACAGCCGGAAGGCAGACCCGGCGAGGGCGACGGAGAAGGGCACGACACCCGCGCCCCTGAACAGTGAGTGTATGAATAACCTGGGACCTTTTTCCGCGCCTCAGCTTGAACAGGTCAACACGCTGATCGACCACATCACCCGGCAGTTCAAACTGTTCACCCCCGCCCAGCGTACCGCCTGTATTACCCTCTGGACCCTCATCGCACGCACAGCGGCCCCTGTGACCCAGACCACGCTGCGGCGTGAATTGATCGACGATTCGACCCTGAAAGCCCTGGTGGATGCCGGGGTCATCTGGTATGACTCCGACCTGAAGGCGGTGCTCCAATGCCCGCCATTTTCGGCACTCAATACCCGTCACCAGGTCAAAGCGTTTGGCTGGAACCGCAGTTTTGTCTGCAATTTTCTGAGCACACCACTGGCGGTGCTGCTCTACGGGCCGAACACCTGGCTGCAAGTCCAGAGCACCTGCCGCCGCAGCGGGGACGAATTGGTGTTCAGCGTCATGCTTGATGACCACCGCACCCTGCACACACGCACATCCGAAGACGCGGCCAACTGGCGCATCAGTATTCAGATCCCAACCGCCGATGCGCCCCTGCCCGGTCGCTACCGAACCTGCCCCGAAGCCAATGTCTTCCACTCCCTGGCCGACCTCGAAACCTATTATCATTACTACCCGGACGCCGCCACAGTCGTCTACACCTTTGACGAGGCCATTGCCTTTAGCAGCCACCTGCTGCGCGCTTACGATCCACTTTACGCCGAATAACACCCAGGCGGCCCGGCGCTTGCTCCACGATCAGCCGCCGCACGAATTGCTTTTTACGCCCCGCTTGGCGTACAATACAAGGCATTAATCCATCCAATGGTGCCCTGCCTCGATTTGCAGGAAACGGGATTGGTCCCCTTTACAAGGCAGCCTGCGACGATCATGAGGGCAGGGCGGCGAGGTCAGCGACGTCATCCGTGGGGGCCTTGAGATCAATACAGTTGCTGGCATAAGAGCGGGTCGTCACACGAACTGGGAATAGGGCATGTCCGAGACGCAACCGAACAACACCCCGTCCGACGAAGTGCAGTACGCCGGTGGCTGGAAAAAACCGGAGAAAACCGGGGGCTGGCGCGTCCTGGAGCAGCCGCGTGAGGAGGCGCAGATCCGGAGTCGTGTGCTGCCAGCCATGCCGCCCGAACTCGACGAGGCTCCCGCGCAGACAGGCGCATGGCATTTGCCCCGGCCAGAGGATACCCATTTCGGGCCGGAAGACGAGGTTGAAGTCGGCACCGCCCCGGCAGCGCCGATCCGCCCCGAAGATATCGTCCTCGACCAATCGCGCTCAGGCGACACCACGCAGGTGCCGGAGGATATACTCGACGAAGAAGACACCGGCGACCTGGAATCCTACAGCGGCCTGGGCGAACTGGTCGCCTCGCTGACGACCATGCTGGATGCGCAGCCCAAGCCGGATATTCTGCCCGGCGCTGACCTGGAAGAAGACACGGCCTCTGCCACCACGACCGCCGACGAATCGGATGATTTTGGCCCGGCACTGGCCGAGCGCGACGCGCTGACCAAAGCCGCCAGCGGCGATCTCACGGAGATTCACCCGGAAGATTACGCCCGCCAGCGAGTCGATTGGCTGGCTAGTGAGGGCGAAGAAACCCAGACGGCACCGGAGCAGGACACCCCGGACC
>JAIOHO010000568.1 GCA_019912905.1 Anaerolineae bacterium | reverse complement strand
CCCCAGCACGATCTCGTCGTAGCGCTGGACATAATCGACCATATTGGGATCGTTAACGACCATTTCAGCGTGGACCAGAGTCGTCGCTGCCGGTTGTTCGACCACCGAGGCACTGGGCGCAGCCTGTTCGCTGGATGCCGGGGTTTCGCTGGTCGATTCGTTCGTCGCCGCCGTCTGAGTTGAACCACCACTGCCGCTGCCGGGTTCCACGCCCAGAATGGTGGCATACACCTGAGCACGCTCAGCCAGGTCGCCGGCATGACACTGCTGGCAGGCAGCATCAATATCCGAAAGGGGCGCGACTATCCCGGTATGCGCCGCATCAATCTCGGTAGCCTGGGGATTACCCGCGTGACACATATAACAGAAATCCCCAAACGCATGGGATTCGTGCCAGCTCGTGCCATCATTGTTAATCGGGAGCTGTCCCTGAACTTCATGGCAGTTTTTGCAGGATGACGCCTGGGAGCCACATTGAGCCTCTACCACCTGGGGGGTTGCCAGCCAGAGGCCGGAGCCGACGACCAGCACCAGCAGCCCACCAATAAGCAGAAGGAGCGATATTTTTCTGAATGGCATGCATGCCTCCTTGAAAAAGGAATCTACTGATAGAGCTGTAATCAGGCGTCGGCCTCGTCCATCAAACTGGCGCGGTGGGCAATTCGGTCACGCAAAACAGATCTCAGTATGTCCAGTGCCTCGATTAAGCGATGGTCAGAAAGATGGTATTGAATACTGGTGCCCTGACGAACCGTAGTGACCAGCCCACGATCCTTGAGGACTTTCAGATGCCGAGAAGTCGTAGATTGAGGAATTTGCAGTTCAAGCGACAGTTCGCCGACATTCAAGGGTTTCTCGTCCAGGGCGTACAGGATCAGAATACGGTTTGGATCGGCAAATGCGGAGCACAAATCCGCCTCCATCTGCGAGATTTCACGTGCGAGGATTTGAGAGACCATACACCAGCTCCCTGCCTATAAAACCTTTATCCGAATAAGCGGATATACCAATAGCCACATGTTATAGCGGCGGAATCGACCGCAGCAGTGCAGCCCGTCATCATTATCATGTGAATTTTGTCACAATTCCCATGCTGTCCCAGTGAATCGAGAAAGAAATTCGCGGATAAGAGGATGTTCGTCCGCAGTAGGGTGTTCCAATTTCATGGCCGCTCCCTACAATAAGCCGTATACTCTCCAACAACGGCAATCATTCAGGAGATGTTCCGATGACCGAGCCACTGCCAGAAACATTTACCAGACTGCGGGCAGCCTACCCGGAGGTCGCCAGCGCTTACGATGCGCTTGGGGACGCCGCTCATCAGGCGGGTCCGCTGAGCGACCGTGAGCGGCAGCTTATCAAATTGGCGCTGGCCGTGAGCGCGGGCTTGGAAGGCGCAACTCATGCGCACACCCGCCGTGCCGTCGAACTGGGAATCAGTGCCGATGAAATCCGGCACCTGGCCCTGCTCTGCATCACGACTCTGGGCTTTCCAGCCGCAGCGCGCGCCTATACCTGGGTCAACGATGTGTTGGAATCCAAGTAGCGTGCAGGCTCTATGACGCCGCTAAGCCCGGACGACCTGACGATTGCGGTGCTGGCCGGAGGCCAGTCACGACGTATGGGGCAGGAAAAAAGTTTTGTCTCGTTAAGGGGAAAACCGATGATCCGGCATACACTGGAGCGGGTCCAGCGGTTGGGCGCGCCGGTCATCCTCCTCACCAACCAGCCAGAGGCCTATCAGACATTGGGTGTGTCTTTGTTTGGCGACGTCCAGCCACTGAGAGGGTCACTCGTCGGACTGCACAGCGCCTTGATTCACAGTTCAACGCCTTACACACTCTGCGTGGCCTGTGACATGCCGTTGTTGAATGTGGACCTGCTGCGGCATCTGATTACGCTGCGCGAGGGCGTGGATGCAGTCGTACCGCGAATCAGGCAGCGCCCCGAATCGCTGCACGCAGTTTATCATCACCGCTGTCTGGCAGCAATCGAGTCGCAGATCGAACGCGAGGAAATGCGCATTTCCCGATTGTTCGACAATCTTCGGGTCCGTTACGTGTCTGAAGCGGAGGTCCGATCATTCGACCCAGATCTCCGCTCCTTCGCCAATGCCAACACCCCTGAAGAACTGGCTGCTATCGAGTCGCTGCTGGAGACCGGCCTCTGACCGGGTTGGCGACGCCCTCGGCAGTCCGGTAGTAGACCTCACCCAGGCAGGCCCGGCAGAATGGCTCCCCATCGACGATCTGTTCGCGTTCGTTGAGGATTTCTTCTCCGCACCCGGCACAGTGCACGCGCACACCGGCTCGGCTGATCATGGCCTCCAGCGAGACAGTGAGTTCCACCGGCTGCCAGCACAGCAGCTTGTCAGCCGGTAGGGTCTGATAGGCTGCCAACTGCCCATGCCAGCGGCTGCGTGCCTCTGGCTCCGATTCTCCGGCAAAGCGCCGTGCGCCGGCATGAACCTGGACACGAATAGCCCGGTGAGTCTGAGTATCGACAAACGTCGCGGCGACTTTGCCATAATCCATCAGACGCAGTGTGCGATGCCCTAACCAGCATCCTGTCGCCACGGCGACCCCATCTGCAAAGCAGCCATCGGTTTCCAGGAAGGTATACAGCCGTTTGTTGGTCTGCGGCAAACTCAGTTCCAACACTTCGGCAGCCAGCATCCCCATGCGCACGCCCAGTACCTGCCGGGGGCACAGATGGTTGTGCAGGGCGGATGTTTGCTCCAGGAGTTCTTCTAATGTATGCAGCATCATGGCTTCGTTTCCAATCCGCAAGAATGGTTCTACTGCTGATTCTAGACAGCCACAGCGCTGAAGATAAGTGATATTCAGCATCGCTGAATGGTATCAAAGCGCGGCATGCCCTCACAGACCGCCCCATGAACACGATTCCATCCTTTGGATTGGGCAAGGTCGAATCGGATGCAGACGTATCCAGCACCCTGGCCCAGGCTTACCGAACGAGCCACAGGGCGCGCTGCTGAGTGGTCAGGACTTCATGACCACTCGCCGTCACCAGCACATCATCTTCCAGGCTGATCCAGCCCCGCCCCGGCAGAAAGGTTTCCAGTCCTTCCGCCGTAAAGACGTTGCCCGCTTCCATACGCCATTCGGGGGCACCTTCGACCCGCCGCGTCAGACCGGGATTACCATCGTGAGTCGCGCGGCCTAACTGGTGCCCTACACCGAATTGAAACTCCGGGTAGCCAGCCTCGACGAGGACGCGGCGCGCGGCCTCAGCCGGTTCCCACGTCAGCGCGCCAGGTTGGATGCGCTCGATAATCGTATCGACGCCGCGCCGGATCGTCTCGAACAGCCGCAGCACTTCTGCCGGAGGTTCCGTCTCCCCCTCCTCCAGCACGTACCACATGCGCTGAAAATCGGCACAGATGCCGTTATACTTCGCGCCGTAATCGACCTGAAGTGTCCACCCTCGCTGCAAAATGGTATCTCCGGGCGGGGTATGACCGATGGGCGCGACCGGCCCGACCGTCACCACCGGGCAGTGATCGCGGCTCCACGAGGTCTCGAGGCCGCGCCGTTTCGTCTCCGCATGGATAAAATCATAGATTTCGCGTCCAGTGCGGCCCGGTTGCAGAAAGGGCTTGAGCACGTCGAAGATCTCATCCGTGCGCGCAATCGCCTTGCGCATGAGCGCAATTTCACCCGGAGACTTGCGCCCTCTCAGTTTGGTAATCAGAGATTCGGCGCTCACCAGGCGGTTGAGAAAGGGAGTCCCGGCCAGGGTATCCTGAAGCCAGAGGTACTTACCGTATGACAGTCCGTCGGCTTTGGGATTATTCCGGGCATAATTGATGGCGATCGTGCGTGGGTTCAGCCGGGTCAGGAGGTCGATCAGAGTCTGCCCCAGGCTGCCCTTGAAATCAATCACCTGATCCCAGACCCCGGTGGCTCTGGGAATTGCCACATCCAACCCGCCGACGACGGCGATGTGTTCACCGCTGCGGGTCAGCAGCAGCAGCCCAGCGCCCAGATCGCGTTCGCCAAAAATGATCGGATAGACCGGGTCACCTCCGGCATCGCCCATTTTCTGCGTAAAAGTG
>JAIOHO010000567.1 GCA_019912905.1 Anaerolineae bacterium | reverse complement strand
CATCATGTTCCGCGCGGTGGCCGTTCCGACAGGTTCCAGCCAGGTTGTGTTCAGTTATCGACCGGCGTGGCTGCCGGGAAGTCTGATCGCCGGGTTGATCGCCTGGGGGCTGGCGCTGCTGGGTGTGATCTGGCTAGGTCGGGACTCCCGGTTGCGCGTCCCATAAATTATGATAGAGTAAGAGGCTGAGGGAAGCGCGATGGGAATGAGCCGTTGCGCTCATACGGTGAAAGTAAGGGCATCTGCGTGCAGGTGCCCTTATGGGTTTCCCCTCAAGCCGGTTGGAAAGGCTGGGAAGCAGGCTCAAAAAAAGGCACCCGTTGCCAGGTGCCTTTGGTGCAGCGTTCAGTCCATGGCCGCGTACTGCGGGCCGGTGGGCAGCCAATCGTCGGGCACCGCCTGACCTGCCTCGCGGAGTTGGTAGCGCTTGCAGGTGCCATAGTCGCCCTGGCAGTAGGTGTTGATCAACACTTTGACGGCGTAGTGTTCGAAAAACTGGCAGACTTTGCAGACACCCTGGTGCGGGCAGTAGTCGAATTTGGGTTCAGACATCGGTAAATCCCTCGTGCTTTTTCCAACTCACCCTATTATATGTGAAATATTGCACAAGTAAAGTTGATTTATGTCATGAGAAATCGGTCATAAAGCGCGATACCAGTAGCGGTAAAATTCCCGAAATCCCACTTTCTGATAGAGAGACACCGCCGGGGTGTTTTCCGCCACCACCTGCAAATAAGCCGTGTGTGCCCCCTGGGATTGTCCCCAGCGCAGCAGGCTCATGACGATGCGCCGACCGAATCCCTGCTGGCGCAGATGCGGCGCGGTGACGATGTCGAACAGGCCGACATACCCGTGAGCGACCACCCCCAACCCGACGGCAGCCGTTGCGCCGCCCTGTTCGATGGTGGCATACCCGATCGGAGTGAGCACGCCGTCCAGCATCCGCCCCAGCAGATCACGGCGGTAGGCCGGAACCTCATTCATCTGGGCATACGCCTCCAGCCAGCGCGGTGAACGTTCGCTGGTGATAACTGCCGACTTGGACTCCTCCAGGCTGAAATTCCGCAAGTCCGCCACCTGAACGCTGGTCGGCGCGGCCAGCGCGAAACCGCGTGCCTCCAACTGAGCGTCGAGGTCGGAGGGGATAACAGCATCGGTCATCTTGAACACCACGGGCAGGCCCTGCCCGCGATACAGGTCGGCGCAGTGCGCGATCTTCTCATCAAGGTCCAGGGTCGAGGGGTACAGCGCGTTGACCGAGTTGGCGCGGCGCGTATGCCCACCCGCGAAGCGCAGCACCCAGCCATCATAATAGACGGTGTGCAGCGCAGGCAGCGCGGTCATGGAGATTTCTTCGAGATAGCGGATAGACAGGGAGGAGTCAGTCATGAGAGGATCGTTTCGATAGACCAGGCGAGACAATTGAGAGACTGTACTGCGCACAGATCATACCGCTCCGTCCGCCACGATTCCAGGCTGCCGGACTGCATGGTATCGAACCAGGAAGTCAGGCGCACTCTCCGAAAGGCCGCCTCCTGATATTGATCCCAGATCTGACAGAATCAGAGGCCGCCAACCCCGACGGGCAGCGGCCTCCGCATAGGAGCATTCATCTCCGTTTCAGCGTCTCACTGGATCACGGGGACAGTGTTCACGTTCCCCTCAATAATCTCCAGAAAGCTGGAATACACCCATCCCGGCGTGCCTTTCCAGACGACCTGATACCACTCGCCGCTGCGCGTGCGTCCCAGGATCGGCAGAATCGCGCCCCAGGTGACGCGCCCGATCTGCTCGGAGGCGACCGACGGCGCGGCCCGCAGCTTCATGCCCGCCCGCGTCTGGGCGACCACGCCGGTCTGGGCTGCCGGGTTGCCCTGCGTGACGAAAGCACTGACGACCGGGGCGTTAAACTCATTGCCGTTGACCGCCAGGTAGTAGCCCAGCGCCCACGCCTGTTTGTTGCTGAGCTGGAGCAGGAACCAGCGGGCATCCTTGTCCCGCCCGACCACCACATAAGTCTGCCCGCGCAGCAGGCGATCCACCCGGTCAGCCCCCAGGAAGGGACCAGAACGCGCGTTGAGCACCGTCGCGCGGATCACCGTGGCCGTCAGCGCACCAGCCGGCACAGGCGGCGGACTGGTTGGGGCCGGGGTATTGGTCTGGCCAGGGGTCGGCGAAGGACCTACCGTCGGCACCGCACCGCTGAGGAACCACTGGAACTGAAGGACCGCTTCCGCAGAAATCTCGACAAACTCGACCGTCAGCGAATGCGTGCCAGCCGTCATGTCGCGGTCGAAGGTGCGGGTTTTGACCGGGCCGCCGCTGAAGTCGTCGAAGACGTTGCTGCCGTCGATCAGCACGCGCACATTATCGTCATAGCTCACCGTAAACTGATAGCGCGCCTGCGAGAAGGATTGAGACGAAGTAAATCGCGCCGAGAAGTTGTTCTCTCCAACATTGGAAACCGTGGCCCCGTTGACGGTCGGCACACCAGGCCAATTGAAATTCAGGCCGCTGATGTTCGTAATCGTGGCGGCAGCGCTGCCGCTGAAGGACGTATTACTGTAAAATACCCCCGTCCAGCCAACCCCGAATTCCAACGCACGGCCCGCCGTAACCGCCAGGCCGATCAGCACCAGTGCCACCAGTAAACTCGCCCTGTTTTTCATCCATCCGCCCCTGCCGGTTGTCAAATGTCTGGCTAAAGTATAACCTTAATTCAAAACACCGCATAATAAGAGCATGGTCCGGGCTGATAGGATGCCAGGCCGTATTTTAGTGAAACTTTAGGAGTGTCCACTATAATCGCCGCATGTTATGAGGTGAAAAGGGTGTACGGTTATGGAAGCGCAGCATTATCCTGGAGTGATTCACTTGAAGAAACGCAGCCTGACCACTACGGTCGTGATTCCCTGCTATAACGAAGTCACGACGATCGCAGAAGTGCTTCAACGCGTCGAAGATGTGGGAATCGCCAATGAGATCCTCATCGTGGACGATGGGTCCACTGACGGAACGCGCGCGGTCCTGGCAAGCATCGAAGCCGAGGAACACGACCACGTACGCATCCTCTATCATGAGCACAACCAGGGCAAGGGCGCAGCGCTGCGCACCGGCTTTGCGGCGGCAAACTCTGACGTCATTATCATTCAGGATGCCGACTTTGAGTACGATCCCCGCGAGTATGCAACGCTGCTGAAACCGCTTGAAGAGGGCATTGCCAAAGTCGTCTATGGCTCGCGCTTTCTGGGCGGCCCGCGCAAGGCCATGAACTTCTGGAACATGGTCGCCAACCGCAGCCTGACTCTGGTGACGAATGTGCTCTACAACGCCATCCTCAGCGATATGGAAACCTGCTACAAGGTCTTTTTCCGCGAAGTCGCCCAGGATATGGTGCTGCATGCGCGCGGCTTCGAGTTTGAGCCGGAATTTACCGCCAAGGTCCTCAAACAGGGCATCCGCATTTACGAAGTGCCGATTTCCTATAACGGGCGCGAATGGGAAGAGGGCAAGAAAATCAAGTGGACCGACGCGCCGATCGCCCTGTGGACTCTCGTGAAATATCGCTTTGTGGACTGACCATTGGCACCAGGCACCGGAAACCCGGCAGGATCAAACATGAATATTGCGAGCGCCGCCCGCCAGCAGCAGTTCATGGCAAAGGCTGAACAGGTATCGGATTCTCTAATCCATTCGTTCTGGCTGCCCTGGGCCATCATCGCCTTCGGAGTCTTCGTCCGCATCAACCAGTTTGCGCATGGCCGCGCCTTGTGGCTCGACGAAATCCGCCTGGCGCTGAATATCCTCAACCGGTCGTTTGCCGATCTGACCCTGCCGCTGGATTACGATCAGGGGTCGCCGGTCGGCTTTTTGTGGCTCGAAAAGCTGATGGTCGAGCTTTTCGGGCACAGTGACGCCGTGCTGCGGCTGCTGCCGCTGGCGGCCAGCATCCTGGCGCTGCTGCTCTTTTATGCGGTCGCACGCCGCCTGCTGCGCCCCAGAGCCATGCTGCTGGCGCTGCTGTTCTTCGCGGTGGCCGGGCCGGTGATCTACTACGGCTCCGAGGTGAAGCAGTATTCGTCCGACGTGTTCGTGACGGTCGTCGTCCTGTGGATCGGCCTGGAACTGTTGTCCAGAACCCTCACACCCGCCCGCACGATCCTGTATGCGCTGCTGGGCGCGGGTGTGAGGGTTCTGGAC
>JAIOHO010000566.1 GCA_019912905.1 Anaerolineae bacterium | reverse complement strand
GATTACGGTGGGCCGGGCGACCAGCAAGGCCTCCTGGGAGGTGTCATTGCAGGACCCGGCGGTCTCGCGCCCGCACGCACAGATCGAATATATCGACAATGTGTGGATCATCCGCGATATGGGCAGCGCCAACGGCACGCTGGTCAACAACTCGGCGGTCAGCGAAAAAGGCCGCCACCTGCGCGACGGCGACCTGATTGCCTTCGGGGGAACGCTGGTGCTTTTCCGCGAGGCCTAGCGCCTCACGGATTAGCTGTAATCACCGTCCTCATGGCTTCGTGCAGCAGACCGTTGCTGGCGATGAGTTCCGCGCCGGTGAGACCCGCTTCGCCCCCCTGGTAATCGGTGACTTTGCCCCCGGCCTCGCGCACCAGCAGGATACCCGCCATGCAGTCCCAGGGATTCAGCCGGCATTCCCAGAAACCATCCAGACGCCCACAGGCAACATAACTCAGTTCCAGCGCCGCCGAACCGATGCGCCGCACGCCGCGCGTCTGTGGCAGGAAGGCCATAAACGCATCAACGTTGATACGCTTCTGCGTGGCGGTATCGTAGGGGAAGCCGCTGCACAGAATCGCCTGACTCAGCGACTCGGTATCCGATACGCGGATTGGCAGCCCATTGCGAGTCACGCCCTGCCCGGCCACTGCGCTGAAGATTTCGTGCGACACCGGGTTGAGCACCACGCCCACCAGCGGATTGAGGTTCTTGTCGGCCAGCGCCATGCTGATCGAAAAGAAGGGGATATTGTTGGCAAAATTGCTGGTCCCATCGATCGGGTCGATGTACCAGAAATACTCGGCTTCTTCAGCGGGTGCGCCCATCCCGCCGCCTTCCTCACCGACGATGTGATGATCGGGAAATGCCTCGCACAGGGCCGCGACGATCAGCCGCTCGGAAGCTTTATCGCCTTCGGTGACAATATCAAACATCGAAGACTTCGTCGTTTCGGTATGCGGCTGGTCGTAATACAGCATGACTTCGGCCCCGGCCTGCTGGATGATGCCAGTGGCCGTACCGCGAATGACCTGTAGATTCATGGGTGCTGCTCCGTGTTATGCCGTAATTCGGCCCTATTGTAATCCAGATGGCCGCATACAGGGCGGGTGATTTACGCCACCTCCGGCCCCGGTCGAATGTAATCCCATGGATCGACTCGCTTACCCCTCGTAATCCAGCACAGCCACGCAGTCGATATAGTAGCGCTGCGGCGCGAGATCGATGGGCTGCACGTGGCCCAGGCGATAGCCCTGCTGGACGAGGCGCTTGGCGTCGCGGGCCAGGGTAGCGGGGTCGCTGCTGACATACACCAGGCGCGGCACCTGCATGGCGGCCAGGCTGTCGATAACTGCGACATCCAGACCTTCGCCCGGCGGGTCAAGCACGGCAGCATCATAACGCTCTTCGAGGTCCGGCAGCACATCTTCCACCGCCCCTTCGATGAGGTCCACGTCGTCGAATTCGTCCAGATTGGATTCGGCGTCCGTGACCGCCGGAGGGTAGCTCTCGACGAGCGTAACCAGCTCGGCGCGCCCGGCCAGAAATGCGCTGAACAAACCGACCCCGCCGTACAGATCGAGGACGGCTTCCTGCCCGGTGAGGTCCAGCGCATCCAGTACAGCATCGACCAACCGGGGAAGCTGGGCAATATGGGGCCGGAAAAAGCTGCCCGCCGTTACCCGGAATTCCCGACCGCCGACCTGAAAGCGCGAATGCGAGTCGCCGATCAGGTTCACCGGCTCGTTATCACTCAGCAGCATATTGACGCTGGCAGGCAGATCGATGTGCAGTTCAGGGGCCTGATCGTCCGCCATCGACAGGATCAGCATGGGGCTGCCGTCGCTGCCGATTTGTAGCCGCAGCCGCCGCAGGCCGT
>JAIOHO010000565.1 GCA_019912905.1 Anaerolineae bacterium | reverse complement strand
GTAATGATCTGACCCTCGAAACGCGCGGTGCTCGTCCCATACGCCACATTCACGGTCGCATTCAGCAGAGTGACCGTGCCCGTGGTGAAATCGGTGGTGCGCCCGCTCTTGCGCACGCTCATCCCCAGGCTGACAGCCTTTGTTCCGCTGATCATACCAATATTGCGAATCTCGCCGGTAAACATATTCGGGTCGATCGGTCGAGCGACGGCGCAGTCTACCCGATTCGATACCACCTGAGGCTCCGACACAGCCACTTTGGTGGGCTTGGTCGCGACGGTCGCGACACGCTGCTGCGATCCAGTTGCGCCGTTCAGAAGATTGATGATATTCACCAGAATCAGCAGGCAGCCGCCGTTGCCGCCCGTACCGCCGTCGCCGCCATCATCGGGGGGCGGAGTCGGCTCATCCGGCTCGCCGACAAAACGAATGCGGACGAAGCGCTCCAGGGTCGCCACTTTGTCGCCGGGGTTCTGGCCGCCGTCGGTCGGGCCGGGCTGGAGAATCGCATCGCCCACCAACCCCTCGTTGCTGTTTGCCAGCACATGATTGTTCGAGAGGATCAGTTTCGCCCCGGTTGTGCGGTCGGTCACAATGGTGCCCAGTGTGCCTGCCGTAATTTTGAAATGACCGATGCTTACGCCGCTCGGGATCGTCGGGCGAAAGCGGTCGCGTGGGGTTTCGTAGGCGCGCAGATAACCGACTTCATAGACATCCGTGCGCACCCCGTCAATCTGTTTCGGGATGACATCGCCGGCAGACAGCGCCGACAGCGGCAGCTTACGCTCGACCAGCACTACGACGGCTGGTTCGCCTGCGGAGGTGGTCTTGTCTCCTTTGTTGCCAATCGCCACGCCGACGACATTGGCCCGCGCCATGAAGTCTTCCTTGACCGCGTTCTGCGCCTGAATGACCTGCTCGGTAGACATCGCCTTTTCTCCTGTTTATGGTTCCCGCTGTTCGTTATTGTAGCATGAGCTTATTCTGCGCGCTGAACGGCCCGGCCAACATAATAGTCTGATGAAAGGCTGAAAGCGGGCAACGCGCTGGCTGATGGATTGTGGTAGAGTCCTATTGGGATGTCAGCGGCATGATAAGCGCTTCACTCAACAGGAGCAATTGTGTGATCAACGTGGTCAGGTCAATCGTTTTCGCAGGGATGGGGCTGTTCGTGCTGGCTGCTTGCAGCAGCGGTCCGGTGCGGTCATTTAACGTCGGCGACGAACTCACCCAGTTCGATTTCTCGGAGGGCGCGACTTTCGAAGAGGGTGTGTATGCCGATGCCACGCTGCGCATCATGGATGGCGTTTACCGCATCACGCTCAACCGGGGCGACAATGAAATCTGGTGGGCTCAATATGGCGATTCACTCGACGATGTGGTCGTGGACGTCGATGTCCATCAGATCAGCGAACCGACCGAGAATGCCTTCGGAGTCGCCTGCCGCCTGCGCGGTCATGTCGGCCAGGACCTACCCGTCGATCCCACCCTGGCGGCCATCGCCAGCGGGGAGGGAGCCAGCCTCGACCTGACCGAAGAAGCAGCCGCTGAAAGCACAGCGGAGGCCACTGAAGCGGCGACTGCCGAAGCCACTGCCGAGGCGACTGAAACATCCTCAGCAGCAGAATCCACCAGCGCAACGGCAGAAGTTGCCAATGGGGACGGCTACCTGTTCCTGATTCAAGGCAGCGGATCGTACGCCATTATGCGCGCGCGCGGGCGCAGCATCACGCCGCTGGTCAACTGGACGGCCTCCGACCTCGTGCATCCGGGTCCCGATCGCAACCAGATTCGCGCGGTCTGCATTGGGGATTATCTGGCGCTGTACATCAACGGCGAGTTTGCCGCCGACGCCACCGACAGCACCTACCGCAGCGGGCAGGTCGGGTTGGCCGCCAGCGCTGCCAGCCGCCTGGGGGTTCAGGTCGAGTTTGACAATCTCATTGTACACAAGGCAGTTTCGGGGTAGTCTTACATCGACTGAACGAATCCAGATCACAGATTAAAAGAGGGCGACCCCGGGTGTCGCCCTTTCGAGTTGCCCGAATTTCTATGCACACCATCGAAACTGCACGCCTCATCATCCGCCCGTTTGTAGATGACGACCTGGACGCCTATCATCAACAGGTCTACAGCGACCCCGAAGTGACGCGCTACCTGCCCGGCGGCAGACCGCGTTCCCGCCAGGAAACCGCTGACATCCTCAATTACTTCATGGATCACGAGCGCCTGTGCGACTTCAGCATCGCCGCTGTGCTGGACAAAAGCACGGGTGAGCTGATCGGTCACTGCGGCCTGCATCAATTCGACAGCGGCGATGTCGAAATCGGCTACTCGTTTGCCCGGGCACGCTGGGGGCAGGGGTATGCCCCCGAAGCCGGACGCGCCATCCTGCGTTATGGCTTCGAAAGCCTGAACCTGAACGCAATCATCGCCCTGGCGATGCCGCCCAACCTCGCCTCGCAGCGCGTCATGCAGAAAATTGGCATGCATCAGGAAGGAATCACCACCCTGTATTACCAAACTGAACTGGTCCTTTACCGGCTGGCGCGCGCTGATTTTCAGCCGGACAGCCGCCTCTACCGGGTAATCCCATGAGCGTTCCAACCATCGAGACTGCCCAGCTTATTTTGCGTCCCTTCCAACCGGAGGATGCCGACGCCTACGCCCAGGCGGTGCTGGCGAACCCGACCACCGCGCGCGCCCTGCCGACCAACCGCCCGGTGCCACCGCAGCGTGCCCCGTCGATCATTGAGGGCATCCGCGATCACTGGGAGGAATTCAGCTACGGCTTATGGGCGGTCATCCACCGCGAAACCGGCCAGTTAATCGGCCACTGCGGGCTTCAGCGGCTGGGGGAAACCGCGCGCGTCGAACTGACCTATGCGATCGAACCGGAGCATGTCAGCGGCGGTCTGCCGTTGGAGGCCACCTCCGCGGCCCTGCGTTATGGCTTCGAAAGCCTGCACATCGCCGAAATCCTGGCGGTGATCCTGCCGGAAAACAGCGCCGCCCGCCGCGTCTACTCGCGCCTGGGCATGAATCCCGGCCCGAACGTCCATGTCTACGAACAGCATTTACCCAGCTACAGCATGCTTCAGGGTGATTTTTTGCCCGACGAGTCTCCCTATCGCATCCAAGGAGCATCTCATGACTCTCCATCCGATTGAGCCAGAACGCCGCACCCTGCATGGGCACTGGTCGCGCGATCTGTCACCCGTGCTGACCATCGACCCGGGCGACAGCGTCCAGTTTCGCACGCTGGATGCGGCCTGGGGCATCGAAAAACCAGATCGACCGATACGACCTGAGGTGAGGTTCGAGCCGCGCGACCCCAAGCTCGACGCCGGACACGCGCTGTGCGGGCCGGTGGCGATTCACGGCGCGAAGCCGGGCATGGTGCTGGCGGTCACGGTGGAAGACCTGCGCACGGGGACCTGGGGCTGGAACGCTTCGGGCGGCCAATGGCTGGCAGAGGCGGGTGAACCGCTCGGCAAACTGGCGAAGGATTTTTGCTTCCTGTGGGACCTCGACCCGGATCATCTGGTCGGGCGCAATCAGCTCGGCCACGCCGTCAAGCTGATGCCGTTTATGGGCGTCATGGGCATGCCTGCCGATGAACCCGGCACCCATTCCACCCGCCCGCCGCGCACCAACGGTGGCAATATCGACTGTAAGGAACTGGGG
>JAIOHO010000564.1 GCA_019912905.1 Anaerolineae bacterium | reverse complement strand
CCGGAAGGAATCGGCGGCGTGGGTGCCGAGGTTGCCATCAATGCGCCGGATTGCCAGGTTCATCTTGCACAGCCGCCAGGTGGTCGGGTTGCTTTCCTGCCCAAAGATGGACACATCCCCCAGCTTGCCGCCGTGCGCTTTAATAAAGCGGTCGGATTGGACGAACATCCCGCCGGAACCGCAGCACGGGTCATAAATGCGGCCCTGGTAGGGTTCCAGCATGGCGACCAGCAGCCGCACGACGGACTTGGGCGTGTAGAACTGTCCGCCTTTTTTGCCTTCGGCGCTGGCAAACTGGCCCAGGAAATACTCGTAGACCTGGCCCAGAATATCGAGCGACCGGCTGGCCTTATCACCCATGGAGAGGGTGCTGATCAGGTCAATCACTTTGCCCAGGCTGGTCTTGTCCAGATCGGGCCGTCCGTAGGTCTGCGGTAGGACGCCGCGCAGGCTGGGGTTTTCGCGCTCGATGGCGGCCATGGCCCGGTCCACCAGGACGCCGATTTCCGGGGATTTGGCCTGCTGCTGCAAATTCAGCCAGCGGGCATCGGTTGGAACCCAGAAGATGTTTTCTGCCAGGTATTCATCCTGATCTTCGGGGTCAGCGTAGGGCTGCTGGGCGAGTTTGTCGTGTAATTCCTGAAACGCATCGGAAATGTACTTCAGGAAGATCAAGCCGAGCACGACATGCTTGTAATCGGCTGCGTCCATGTGCCCGCGCAAGGCGTCGGCCATCGCCCACAGCTTGCCGGGGTCAACCGTTCCATTATTGACTTGTGCCATTATACGCTCTCGATACCGTGTTATTGCATAGGGAACAGTATAACGCTGCTGCCCACTTTCACGCGATTCCATCTGTTGACGAATGCCAGATAGTGTATATAGTACACTTAGGTTGTCTGTGAATGAACGCGGACAAGGTTGTCCGTGATTTCGCCGTGAAGTGTGCGTTAATCTAATGGTTTTGGTAAATCTGCGGGGTTGTGACAATGGGCGGATATTATTCCGGGCGCTGGTTTGGATACACCAGAAAGACGACCGCAGAGGAATGCCACAAAATAAGCATTGCCGACTTCAACAAAGGCTTTCTGAACCGTCGTTATCACGAATCTGGCGTTGTCTATGAGAGCGAAACCGACGGCGCAAAATATGCGCGGGTGCTGGCAAAGTGCGCGGTTGATCGACTGTTGAATAGGTCCGGGGACGACATCCCCGACCGTCCCAAACAGACCGGCCAGCAGTTCCGGCTCACTCGCACTGCCTGCAATTATGGCGGCTGGCGCTACTGGCTGATTTGCCCGCGCTGTTTCCGACGCTGTGGCAAGGTCTACAAGCCCGGCTATGGTGGCAGCTACGCTTGTCGCAAATGCCATGACCTTAGCTACATCAGCGCTCAGGAAGCCCACAAGTGTGATCGCTCTAAGACCATAGGCCCCCTGGTCTGGAAGTTGGACAGGCTCACCCGGGCGGAAATGGTGCAGCGGAAAATGTTCAAAGCGCGCATTGGCTCTAAGAACTGGTGGCGCTTGAACCGGCGCTATGAACGGATCATGTGCGGGGTGCGACTTGGAACGTGACAAAAGTAGTTGAGGTTATTCTGATGACCTCATGAATTGAAGTAACCCCATGAACATGGTGGAAATGTTGACATTGTCGGAGGCTTCAGTCTGTGCCGATTCGCTACTGTACAGCGACCAGCAAACGTACCAAAAAGCCCTGTCGAGCGCGGGCCATGTGTGGGCGCAATGTCTGCTATCATCACGGCGGCAAATCTCTGCGTGGGGTTCTGCATCCGAATTTCCGGCATGGCTACTACAGCAAAGACTCGGTGGTCTGGCTCATGCTCTCGATAGCGTTTGATGAGTACCGTCAAGCCCTGAGAAAGCAGCAGCTAGACGAATTGCTCGTGCGGCTGGACGTAGAGATACCACACCGCACAAAACGTGATTATCGGCGGTTCATGGCAGCATATCGGGCAACCGCTGCTCAACTGCCCAGACCCCGGCTGACGCCCGAATTAGCAGCGTTTCTCATGCGCTGGCGCTGGCCGGGATGGTTCGGCACGCCAGCAGACCGCCACTAAAACGCTGTCGGAAAACACCGCATAAAACCGGGGTTAAGATTAATAACGATCTACCTCAGTTTAGGGCGTTGCAACGACTGCAATCGATTCTCAGCTAATTGGTTTCTTGAATGTCATATAGTGCCCGACGGCACTTGCACTACCAGCTACTGGAGCATCAGATACCAGCTCCCAACCCTCTTGTCCTACACGATCAAGAAAATCAACAACATGTTCTCCCTTCGGTGAAGCCAATAGCCCTGCCACCTTGCCTACCTCTTTTCCATTTATTTGCATAACGATTTCTTTGGCTACCCACACTCTCAAATATTTCCACTTTTGCATATTGTCCCCCGCCGCAATCT
>JAIOHO010000563.1 GCA_019912905.1 Anaerolineae bacterium | reverse complement strand
CGCCGGGGCCGTGCGCAAGCTGCAAACCGGCGGGGCCAGCCTGCTGCCGGTCGGCATGACCGGTGTGGAAGGCATCTTCAGGCGCGGCGAAACCCTGGCGATCATCGGACCGGATGGACGCGAAGTAGCGCACGGGATGAGCAGCTATGACAGCGACGCACTCGTCCGGCTGTGCCGGGTCAAATCCAAACAGATTGCCGAGATTTTAGGGTATAGTTACGGAGACGCCGTCGTGCATCGCAACAATCTGGTCCTGCTGGTGTAAGTCGATCTTATTGAGCGTTAGGGTAATGGTCGTATGGTGGTTCAACAGAAACTCTATACTGCTTCCGCATTCTGGGAATTCACCCGACAGCCGGAAAACCAGGCAAAACGCCTGGCACTCATTGATGGGATCATCGTCGAAATGCCGCCCAGCAGCCAGAAAAACACGGTCATCGCCATGCGCATCGGCTATCTGATGAATGCCCATGTCATCCCCAACAACCTGGGTTATGTGACCGGCCCGGATGGTGGTTTCACGCTCGATGAATACAACGCCCGTCAGCCGGACGTGGCCTTTATTTCAAAGGCGCGCCATCCCGTGCTGGAAGGGGTCGAGTTTCCGATCGCGCCGGATCTGGCGGTCGAAGTCATTTCACCGAGCGAAAGCTCGACGGACGTCCTCAGGAAAGTGCAGACTTATGTCCGAGCGGGTACGCGTCTCGTGCTCACCGTCTACGGGGATGACGAAGTAGTTTATGCTTGGCGTTCCGCTGAAGACGGCGGCTTGCACATGCAGTCTTTTGAGGGCGACGACACGCTCGATTGTGGGGATGCGCTGCCTGGCTTCATCCTCAGGATCGCTGATATTTTTCCGAAATAGGTCCAGGTGAAAGGGAGAGACTCGTGATCGAAGCAGCAGAAGGCATCAACCTGGCAGCGATGGGCCAGCGGGCGCGGGCGGCCTCGGTCGAACTGGCCCGGCTGACGACTGCCCAGAAAAATGCGGCGCTGCTGGCGATCGCCGACGCGCTGGAATTCAACCGGGCGCGGATCGTCGCGGTGAACGCCGAGGACATCGCCGACGCAAAAGCTGCCGGGACCGATTCGCTCTACATCCGCGACCGGCTCGACCTGGAACGGCGCATGGACGGCATGATCGCCGATGTGCGCAAGGTGGCCGAACTGCCTGACCCGGTGGGCCGAATCTTCGACGAACGCACTCTGGACAACGGTCTGCGCGTCTACAAAAAACGCACCCCCATCGGCGTGCTGGGCGTCATTTACGAAGCGCGCCCCCAGGTCACCGTGGACGTGGCGACGCTGGCGCTGAAAAGCGGCAATGCCATGATCCTGCGCGGCGGCAAGGAAGTGCTGCGCAGCAACATGGAACTGGTGCGCGTGCTGAGTGAGGCGATGGCAGAATTAGGCCTGCCCGCCGATGCCTTCCAGTACATCCACAGCACCGACCGGCGCTATGTGGGCGAGATGCTCAAGCAGCACCAGTCCATCGACATGATTATTCCGCGCGGCGGCAACAGCCTGCACCAGTTCTGCCGCGAAAACAGCACGATTCCGGTTATCATCGGCGGCATCGGCATCTGCCACCTGTACGTGGATGCCACTGCGAAGCTGGATGACGCACTCCGGGTGATCCACAACGCCAAGACTCAGCGGCCTGCGGTGTGCAATGCACTCGATACGGTGCTGGTTAACACCGCGGTGGCGGCGGATTTCCTGCCGCGCGTGGTCGATCACCTGGGCAAAGACGGTGTCATTTTTAAGGCAGAGCCGCGCGCGCTGCGCATTCTGGAGGGCCGCGAGGCCGTCGAACCGGCAGGCCCCGACGATTTTGATACGGAATGGTATGCGCTCATCCTGGGACTCAAGGTGGTGGATACGCTGGATGAGGCCCTCGACCACATCCGCCAGCACAGCACCCAGCATTCCGATGGCATCCTCACCCAGAACATGGACGACGCCAACCGCTTTCTCGATGAAGTCGATTCGGCGGCGGTCTATGTCAACGCCAGCACCCGTTTCACCGATGGCAGCGCGCTTGGCCTGGGAGCCGAGATCGCCATCAGCACCCAGAAGCTGCATGCACGCGGCCCGATGGCACTGGAAGAACTGACCACCTACAAGTGGATTATTATTGGAGATGGTCACACCCGCGCCTGATCCTGCATCCGAAAGTTGTAAAAATCTAACCTTGGTGTGCAGCCTCATTGTTTGGCATGAACGCCGTGATATACAATGAAGCTATCGTAGGGTTCTCCCAGAACACAGCAGGGTGGGCGCAACCATGACCACAGTCTTACTGTTGGAAGACAATATCGACATGCTGACGATGCTGGCCCAGGTTCTGGCATGGGGTGGTTATGACGTGCTCACCGGACGTGGTGGAAACGAAGGCATCACGCTGCTGAGGGAAGCGGAAGAATTGCCCTCGGTCATCGTCAGCGATCTGTCGATGCCTGATCTGGATGGCTATGCCGTGCTGCATTATGTGCGCACGACCCCGGAGTGGGCCGAAATCCCATTTGTGATTATGAGTGCCCATTCATCGCCCGATGACCGCCGCGACGCCCTTCAGCGAGGCGCGGATGAATTTCTGGTCAAGCCATTTAACCTTGATGACTTTAAACGCGTACTGCATCGCTGGGACTAGATGAGCAAAACCCTGATTATCCTCAATCCCCACGCCGGCGGCGGCAGATCCGGGCAGTTGTGGCGCAAGCTGGAACCCCTGCTGTGGGAAAGCCTGGGAGAACTGGTGATCGCCGTCACCGAGAATCCTGAGGAAGTCGCCCATCATCTGGACAAAGCCTATGCTGCGGGCCTGACCCGCGTCATCTCGATTGGTGGGGATGGCACCAACCATGCCCTGGTCAATGCGATCGTAGCCCTCAACCAGCATAACCCCGACGGACCCCCTGTTATCTATGGCAACGTGCCCGTCGGCACCGGGCGCGATTGGGCGCGGGGAATTGGCATGACCTTTAAACCGGAGATCGCCGCCCGCTGGATCGCCTTCGCGCAGCCCCGCCCGACCGACATCGGCCAGTTGGACTTCGACGGACAGCGGCAGCACTTTCTGAATATCGCCAGCGCGGGTCTGAGCGGGGAAGTGGACCGCCGCGTCAATCTGGCCCGCGTCCGCCGCCCCTGGACCTTTCTCCAGGCGACGGTCAGCACGCTGCTCACTCACCGCGCGCAGCGCATGCGCGTCGAACTGGACGGTCAGTCCTGGTATGAAGGCCCGGCCTATCTGGTCGCCGTCGCCAATGGCACCACCTTCGGGCATGGTATGAAGATTGCGCCGACGGCGCAGGTTAACGATGGTTTATTCGATGTCGTGCTGGTCGAAGGCATGCCGCGCGCCGATGTCCTGCTGGCGCTGCGCAAAGTGTACAACGCCACTCATCTCGTTCACCCGGGCGTGCATTTTCAGCGTGCCAGACAGGTGCACATCACCGGCCTCAAGGGACGCATCGGCCTGGACATGGACGGCGAAAACGCCAGCGGCGAAAGCCTGACGTTCACGGTCCGTCCCGGCCTGCTCCAGCTTCTTTCCTGAGTGCGTTCCACTTACGCGGCTGTCCGCTTGGGAAAACAAAAGAGGTGCCTTAGAGACACCCCTCATGTCAATCTCGAGTGATGATTTGTGCGTTACGCACGCGTCGCAGCGCGGCGTGTGCCTTTGCCCCAGAACTTCAGTTCCGCAACCAGGTTGTTCAGCGAAGTGACCCAGCTGGTGTGCGGCTCCTGAGCCTCAATTTCGCGGATACGACGTACGTTTTCTGCCTGCTGAATGAGCGCTTCAAGGTGTTCGACGGCGTGCTGACGCATATAGTCGGGATGCTCGATCATGATGTTGTCCTCCATCTATTGATGATCCCACTTGTGATCTAATCACAACTCAAATAAATCAAGGTGGTTAACCGGAGGACGGTCGGCTATGAACTTGTCAAATTATTTGGGAAAGATCAAAGAAGCACCCTCGTGTAAAGCATGTTCTGCATACTTTACAGATATAGATTGTACCCAAATTCTCAAGTATGTCTACCCCCTAAATGTTAGGGGTACGTTAACGTTTCGACAATCCTCGTGGCCTGGCCTATGCTCGAACAGCCCCCTGAACGCACACGTGAGACCCTTACATCCCCTGTCGGTTGAGACGGAGCCGACTACCTTCACCGCTCTGCACTTAAGCCAATGCGCTTGGCTGCTGCCCGGTGAGCTGGTCATATTCGGCCCGGGTGATCCAGTAGAACACACGCCCGGCGGCCAGTTCACAGGTCTGCATCACATGGCTTTGAGCGGCCTTATCCGCGCTCAACTCGTCGATGTGGACGATCCGATAGCCACATAAGGCCCGTGTCGCCATCACCGCTTCGGCTTTAGAGCCGTCCTGGACAAACGCCCTGAGCAGGTCTTCAATGCGATCGGTCAGGTCCAGGCGCGCCAGGCCAAACAGAATTTGCCAGCGGTATTTCTCGGTCTGCGCCAGCGTCTCCAGAGTTTCGGCCATGGCTTCGGTCAGATAGCCGATCGTGCGCGCGCCAAAAACCGCCAGCACCTGAAGGGCTTGCTCGCGGTGCTTCCGTTTTTCGCTTTCATCGGTGATGATGGCTTGCAGGCGGTTGGTGATTTCGGGAAACTCCAGGTAATTGCCGCTGCTCTTGATGGCGACCGACCGCACCCGCCGCGCCGGATCATCGAGACCAGCCAGGATTCCCTGCATGGCCTGAGCGCCAGACTGCCCTACCAGGACGCGCAGCATCAGAACGCGGACATTACGATCCTGGCTCTGCATCCCCGCCAGCGCCGTTTCGATAATCTCGTCGCGCGTCGGCTGTCCCAACTGATCCAGCACATCGGCTTCCATCACCGGCCAGTAGGGGAGATAAGCCTCACGAAGCTGCTGCATGGCTTCCATGCTTAACATCATTCAATCCCTTCTTAAAAGCGAGGTGGGCACTCTTTTACCTGCTCGAAACATTTCAGACTCTCTAGCGATGAGTCCCCCTAAGGGCGTTCTGTTCGGCCTCGAGACATTTCAGACTCTCTAGTGATGAGTCCCCACCTTACTCTATACACCAATCTACACCCACTTTTGCGGATCAATCCCCTGCTTTTCACACAATTTCCTGAGTTTTTTCAAGGCTCCCCCCACCTTGCGACCATCCCGGACGACCCCAAACAGATGTTTGCTGACGACCTGCTGGTTGATGCCCAGTTGGGCGGCAATCTCCTGCTGCGTTCTGTTCTCGTAAAAATACATCTGGATGATCTGGCGCTGCCTGGGCGTGAGCTGCGTCTGGATCAATTGAAGGATGAGGGTCATGGCCGCCTGCCGGTGCTGCTCTTTTTCCTCGATGGCGCGTTCGTCTTCGGGCGCGATCAGCAATTGATCCAGGGAGTCGGGATCGACCAACACGTCTTCCAGTATGGTGGGATCAACGCTGACCTCCCAGAATGTCGGGTCGTACTTGCTCATAACCTTCTGGCATCCAGGCGACGGATTCACAGTATCACATTTCTACACCCACCTTTGCCAGCCATCGCGAACGTCGTGCGGGCTTTCACCGACCCGATGAGCCGCCATTTGGTCCGCAGGCACGGCGGGATTATAGTTACGGACATACAGATAGAAAGGCAGTTCCTTTTGTTTGAAGCACTCGAAACCGGATTCGGACTCGACGTCGTACTCGCCCTGCAAGCTTCCCGCAGCGGCCTGCTTGATGGCCTCGCCCTGATTCTGAACAGCATGGGCGGCCCGCTGTTCTACCTGATCGTCCTGCTGCTGGTGTACTGGAGTCTGAACCGGCGCATCGGGGTGCGGCTGACGGCGGCGTTAATCGTCGGCGGCGTCGCCAACGGCCTGCTGAAGGCATTCTTTCACCGCCCCCGCCCCAACCTCGTTTCGGACCTGGTGATGCCGCTGGTGCATGAACCCGGCTACGGCATTCCCAGCGGCCACGTCATGATCAGCCTGGTGGTGTGG
>JAIOHO010000562.1 GCA_019912905.1 Anaerolineae bacterium | reverse complement strand
GACATATATTTTTGGCATCGGACGGCCCACCAGCAGCCAGATTCTTGCCAGTACCGGCGTCAACCCGGATACGCGTGTGAAGGATCTGACCGAAGGTGAACTGCAACTGCTGCGCGATGAAGTCTCTCAACTGACGGTTGAGGGCGATTTGCGTCGTGAGGTGCAGCTCAACATCAAGCGGCTGTCGGAAATTGGCAGCTATCGCGGGCTGCGGCACCGTCATAACCTGCCTTCGCGCGGCCAGCGTACCCGTACCAATGCACGCACCCAACGCGGCGTGCGCAAGACGGTTCCAGGTCGTGGTCGTCGTCGCGGCGCAACCAAGAAATAAGCAGTCACCCCGATCTGCTGCTACAGCCGCATACAATTTAAGTAATCGATGCGCCCTCGTTAGGGCGCATTTCCCGTAAAGAGCCGTCTGGAGAGGTTTTATGGCACGCCAGAAGAAAACAACCGGTGGTCGGCGGACCGCCAAAAAAGTCGTCAAGAATATCCCCTACGGTCAGGCGCATGTCTTCGCGACCTTCAATAACACCATTGTGACCATGACCGATCAATCCGGCAACGTGGTCTCCTGGGCGAGCGCGGGCACGTCTGGCTTCAAAGGCAGCCGCAAAAGCACCCCCTTCGCCGCTCGGATGGCCGCGCAGAACGCCTCCGATTCGGCGGTAGGTCATGGTATGCAGGAAGTGGATGTGTTTGTCAAAGGCCCTGGCCCCGGGCGAGAAGCTGCCATTCGAGCCATCCAGGGCAGCGGTCTGAAGGTGCGGTCGATCACTGACGTAACCCCCATCCCGCACAACGGCGTGCGCCCCCCCAAGAAGCGTCGTGTATAAATTGCCCGCGCGGCAATAGGAGGATTTGGGTCTTGGTTACGACCAATAATTTCGTTCTGCCCCACAAAGTACAGCCGGACGCCACTTCGCGCAATTATGGGCGTTTCGTCGTCAGCCCGCTGGAAAGTGGTTACGGCCTGACCCTGGGTACGGCCCTGCGCCGCATCCTGCTCTCGTCGCTGCCTGGCGCGGCGGTCACCAGTGTGCGTGTGTCCGACGTGCATCACGAATTCTCGGCCATCCCCCACGTCCGCGAGGACATGACGCAGTTGATGCTTCAGGTGAAGCAGCTCCGGCTCAACCTGTTCGACGTGGAATCGGCTCGGCTGCGGCTCGAACAGCACGGTGAAGGCACGGTGACGGCGGCGGATATTGAATGCCCGCCGGAAGTGGCGATCATCAATACCGACCTGTATCTGTTCACGGTCGACTCGCCCGATGCCCAGTTGGAAATCGAATTTGAAGTGCGCTCCGGGCGCGGCTACAGCCCTGCGGAAGAACGTGGGCGGCTGCCGATTGGCGAACTGCCGATTGACGCGATTTTCAGCCCGATCCGCCGGGTCAATTTTGAGGTCGAGCGCGCGCGGGTCGGCCAGCGCACCAATTACGACAAACTGATTATCGAAATCTGGACGGATGGCACCATCCGCCCGGAAGATGCTCTGAGCGAAGCCTCCAAGATTCTTATCAAGCATCTGACCCCCATCGCCGGGGTCGAACACATCACGGAAGACTTCATTCCCATGGGTCAGCAAGAAGAAGACGACCGCGATGATGGCCGCAAGAATGAGCTGTATGAGAAGCCGATCGAAGAACTCGATCTGAGCGTGCGCGTCTTCAATTCGCTCAAGCGCACCGGCATCACGACCATCGGTGATGTGCTCGATATGCTGGATCGCGGGCCGGATGCCATGCTCGCGATTCGCAACTTTGGCGAGAAATCGCTGGACGAACTCGTGGAAAAGCTGCGGGACAAAGGCTATCTGCGTGATGATGCCGAGATCCCCGATTTGAGTGGTGGTGGATAACAATGCGACATCGTGTAAGCGGTAAAAAACTGGGCCGCAACAGCGGCCAGCGTAAAGCCCTGGCGTTGAATCTGACGCTGGCGCTGTTGAAACATGAACGAATCACAACCACGCGGGCCAAGGCCGATTTTGTGCGCGGCAAGACCGAACGGCTGATCACCATTGCCAAGCGTGGACTGGCGCACGAAAACCCTGAACGGACCGTTCATGCCCGGCGCATCGCCGCCAGCCGCCTGAACAATGACCGGGATGTGGTCGGCAAGCTGTTTGACGAGCTGGCCCCGCGCTATGAAGAGCGCGCCGGGGGCTATACGCGTATGTTCAAACTTGAACCGCGTAAGGGCGACCGCGCCGAGATGGTGCTGCTGGAACTGGTTGACCGCAGCGAGGCGTGACCCGCTACCGCGCAACCCTCGCTTATGACGGGACGAATTATCAAGGGTTCCAGCGTCAGGCGGGGGACATCCCCACTATTCAAGGGGCGGTAGAAAGCGCGATCACCAGGATCACGCACCAGACGACCACGGTTATTGGTGCGGGTCGCACTGACGCAGGGGTCCATGCGACCGGTCAGGTCATCGCCTTCGAGGTGGATTGGACTCACGCGGATGCGGTCCTGCTGCGCGCGCTCAACGCAGTTCTGCCAGACGACATCGCCTTGCAGGACCTCGCGCCACAGCCAGGGTTCCATCCGCGTTTCGATGCCCGGTCGAGGTTGTACAGCTACACGGTGCTGATTGCGCCGCAGCCTCACCCGTTCTGGCGGCGGCGGGCCTGGCACATCTGGGGAAACCTGGATTACGAGGCGCTGCACGCGGCGGCGGCCCTGCTGGTCGGGGAACACGACTTTGCTACCTTCGGTCACCCGCCCCGGGGAACCAATACCATCCGGGTGGTGATGCGGTCAGAATGGCAGTTGTTTAAGGAGCCGTTCGGCCAGCGCCTGGTCTACTTGGTCGAAGCGACGGCCTTCTTGCAGCACATGGTCCGGCGCATGGTGGGAACCCAAATGGATGTGGCGCGCGGGCTGGTGACCACAGCGGATTTTGAAGCGGCCTTCCGCGCAGGCGATCTGGCCCGGGCAGGGACACTGGCACCACCCTATGGGTTGGTCCTCGAATGTGTCCGCTACGCCTGAATTGTGCCTTGATCGGACGCGAATCGTCCGTAAAATAGAGACATTTCGTAACCGGAGAAGCGGGACACGCCCGCCGGAGGATCGTTGTGAAACAGAAAACGTTCGTCACCAAACCAGACGACATCCAGCGCGAATGGTGGGTTGTGGACGCAGAAGGTAAAACGCTGGGGCGTCTCGCAACACAAATTGCGACGATTCTGCGCGGCAAAAACAAGCCGATTTTTGCACCCAACACCGATGTCGGGGATTATGTCGTGGTCATCAACTGCGAGAAAATCGTCACCACCGGCAACAAGCTCGACCAGAAAATCTATTACCGGCACTCCAAATACAACGGCGGCCTGACCGCAATACCGCTGCGCAACCAGCTCGAACGGCACCCCGACCGGGTGATCCAGTTGGCGGTGAAGGGGATGCTGCCCAAGAATGCTCTGGGCCGCCAGATGCTCAGAAAATTGAAAGTTTACGCGGGCGATGCGCATCCGCACGCCGCACAGAACCCCAAAGTTCTGGACCTTTAGGAGGGAATGACGGATGTCTGCACAGTATTACGAAGGCATTGGGCGGCGCAAGGCCGCAAGCGCTCGCGTGCGTCTGTTCCCCGGCGGCACCGGCAATATCGTCGTCAACGATAAAGACGGTCAGGATTATTTCCCACGCTACGGGGACATCGAAATGGTGCTGGAACCACTGCGCGCCATCGGCCAGGAAAAGAGCTATAACATCACCGTCCACGTCAACGGCGGCGGCATCAGCGGCCAGCGCGACGCGGTGCGCCTGGGGGTGGCTCGTGCCCTGCTCAAGATCGACCCCGATATGAAACCGCAGTTGAAAGACGGCGACTTCCTGACCCGCGACCCACGCGTCAAGGAACGGAAGAAACCCGGTCTCAAGCGTGCACGCAAGGCCCCGACCTACACCAAGCGTTAGGTTCTTCTGGGTATATGAGGCTCGATTCGGGCAAGGCTGTGATCGGCCTTGCCTTTTTGTGTTTCAGGAGCGGCAGATGAGATGAGCAGCATCATCCGTTTTCAGGATCACGTTGGCGCAAAAGCCGAGAAATTCTACAAAACGACCCTGTTTCAGGGAGACCACATGCTGGTGGGCCTCAACTGCCTGGAGCCGGGCCAGAGTCAGGCCCTTCACGATCATGCCGACCAGGACAAAGTCTACGTCGTCATGGAAGGCAGCGGGCACTTCACCATCGGCGATGCCGTGCAGGAAGCGGGTGAAGGCAGTATCATCTGGGCGCAGGCCGGGGTGCCGCACGGCGTCGAGAACACCGGCAGCATCCGCCTGACGGTCCTGGTGTGCATGGCCCCGCCGCCGCATTGATCTCCCAGGAGAGGATCGCATGACCGACCTGAATCGCCACGAGGACGCCATGCGCCGCGTCCTGCAAAACGCCAGAGTCATTGCCGTCGTCGGCCATTCCGATAATCCGCACCGTACCAGCTATCAGATCGCGCAGTATCTGCGGCAGGCAGGCTATACGGTCTACCCGGTCAATCCAACGGTCGCGACCATCGACGGCCAGCCCAGCTATGCGTCGCTGGCCCAGGTGCCCGAACCCATCGACATCGTCAACATCTTTCGCCGTTCGGAATATGTAGCCGAGATCGTCCGTGAAGCCCTCGATACCCGCGCGAAAGCCATCTGGACTCAGCTTGGCGTGGTCGATGATCAGGCCCGCCAGACGGCCCTGGAAGCCGGCCTCGACGTTGCCATGAATGCCTGCATCAAAGTCGAACATCGCAGACTGCTGAGGTAAGTCGATGCGCATCACCCTGATTACCGTCGGTTCGCGCGGTGACATTCAGCCATTTGTTCCGCTGGCACTGGGCCTTCAGGCGGCGGGCTACACCGTGAAGATCGCCACTCATGCGCCCTACGAAGATTTTGTGCGCACGCACGGCCTCGATTTCCACCCGATTACCGGCAATCCCCAGGAGATCATGCAGGGGGAAGGCGGCCTCAACTGGCTGGAAAGCGGCGGCAATCCCCTGATCTTCCTCAGACGGCTGCGGGATGTGGCTGCTGAGATGATGGACCAGCTTGGACGCGACTGCTGGGCCGCCTGCCAGGACGCCGATGCCATACTGTTTTCGACCCTGGGCTTCTTCACCGGCGTGCCCATCGCGGAAAAAATGGGCGTCCCCGGCATCGCCACCTATTTGCAGCCGCTCAATGTTACCCGCGCCTTTCCGAGCCTGCTGTTTCCAGATCTGCCGGATGGGATTCCCTGGCGCGGCCTGTACAATCAGATGACGCACGATCTGACTATGGAAATCAACTGGTGGCTGTTCAGAGATGCCTATAACCACCTGCGAACCGAAGTCCTCGGCCTGCCTCCGGCGCAGGAATCCTTTCGCCTGTCGATCAACCGGCCCTACCCGATTGTCTATGGCTACAGCTCGCATGTCCTGCCCTTTCCGCCGGATTGGGGTCCGCACATCCACATCAGCGGTTACTGGTTCCTGGAACCGGGCGACTGGCAGCCCTCGCCGGAACTGCTCCGCTTTCTCGACGCCGGGCCGAAGCCGGTATATGTTGGCTTTGGCAGCATGACCAACCGGGATTCGGAGCAGCTCACAGACCGGGTGCTCCAGGCGATTCAGACCAGCGGCCAGCGTGCCGTGCTGCTCAGCGGTTGGGCTGGCATCGGCGACCGCGCGCTGCCCGACACGATTTTCAGGCTGGATTATGCGCCGCATGACTGGCTGTTTCCGCGTATGGCAGCAG
>JAIOHO010000561.1 GCA_019912905.1 Anaerolineae bacterium | reverse complement strand
GGCATAACCGATGGCTGCCGCCACCGCTAGGCCGATGAGGGTGCCCAGGAGCGTATTTTCGCCGCTGGCCGCAAAGGAAGCGGCGGATAAAAACAGCGCCGTCTCGACGCCCTCGCGGAAGACCGCAAAAAAGGCGACCATCATCAGGCCGCGGTGCTGATTTTTTCCGACAGCCTGCTCAAGCTCATGCTCCAGCGTCGATTTGATCGATCGGGCCTGCGTGCGCATCCAGAAGATCATCCACGTCAGCACAGCCACGGCCAGGATCATCGTGACTCCCTCGAAGATCTGCTCTGCCTGGCCTTCCAGTTCTGCGCCGACTGCCTGGATAGCCACGGCCACCGCGATACTGGCAAGCACTGCCGACAGCGCACCGGCCCATACCGAACGGTAGTAACGCTGCTGGCCGGTTCGTTTCAGGTAGCCGAAGACAATTCCAATAATCAGTGCGGCCTCAAGGCCTTCACGGAACGCGATCAGGATCGTTGCAAGCATAGCGACAGTACTCCCCGATTATTCCCCACCTGGCTATTCTGTCCAGGCGATTTTTGCCTAAGCACTGTAGCAGGCGCGCGGCCAGAAATCTACGTGAGCGGTTAATCGGCCCACAGACTCCCGGTGGCATCCGGGTTTAACAGTCCTTAATTTATCGTTTTCGCATGGAGATGTACGCGCTATGCCCGACTTTAATCCAGCGAGTCACCGAGGTTAACGGCGATCCAGCAGGTAAATGCGCGGGTGCAGGCCACCCTGGAAGACTTTGACTTCCTGCCGCAGCGACCACACCTCAGCGCAGTCGCGCAGCACCTGTTCCATCAGCCGGATTTCATGGGTAATCAGGACGGCGCGGCCCCCCGGCACGGTGATGCGAGCCGCCTCGCGCAGGACCAGCGGGTACAGCCGGGCATTGGCTTCGTGTGAACCGACCAGTTGGCCCCAGGGCAGGTCACCGCACACCACATCGATACAGGCATCCGGCAGCGGCAGGTCGGCCACATCCATTTCGAACAGATCGACCTCTTTGACGAAGCCCGCCGCCATCAGGTTATCGGTCGCGCAGCGCAAGGCGATCGGGTCGTGGTCGCAGCCGCCGATCACCGCCGCTGGAGCGCGCAGCAGCCGTTCGATTAGCAGCGTGCCCGAGCCGCACAGCAGGTTAAACACGCGGTCATCCGGGCGCGGATCGCTCATCTCGATCATGGCACTGGCAATGGTGGCGTTGAGCGCGCCTTCCATGTTGCACATCCGCCAGGCGCGGGCGGCCAGCGGGCGCGGAGTCAGGCGCACCAGCACTTCCCAGCCGTCGCGGTGGATGTCCGCCTTGCGCACCCGCAGCATCAGGTCGCCTTCCTCGTCGTTAGGCGTCATGCCGGTCGCTTTGGCAATTTCCTCCTTGATCCGCTGGAACACCGATGAATGACTGCCGGCTGCCGCAATGCGAAAGGTGCGAAAGGTGCCTGCCGGGTGCATACTGCGCACTGTGCTGATCATTTTCAGAAGCTGCGTGAAATGCTGGTGGCCGAGCAGCGCCTGTGGACGCGGAACGGCGTAATGCTGCACCAGATACACCGCCGCGGTTTTGGTCAGCGCGCTCAGGTCCGGCAGGCTGCCATCAAACTGGAACGGGATTTCCTCATCGCGGGCTTTGTCCAGCAGAGTCAGGCGGTCGCCAAAACGGGCGCGCAGTTCGGCGGCGGCATAATCTTTCAGGCCGGTGACGACCTCCGCTTCACACAGGTAGCGCGGTCCGGTCGGCTCAGATTTTTGTTGGGGGTGTGATTTCGATTTTGGCATGGTCGGATTATACTGAACGTTGCAAGAAACGCTATTGAACCACAGCGCGCCTTGCCCGGATAGAGGAAAAGTGACATCCACCCAGGAGTCAGACTGTGATTGACACCCCGCTGCTCCGCGGCGAACGGATCGCATTGACCGCGCTCAACCGGGCCGATGCCGCGGTGATGGCCCGCTGGGACGAGGACAGCGAATACCTGCGGCTGATGGATACCAGCCCGGCGCGCCCGCGCAGCGAAGAGGAAATTGCCCGCTGGCTCGATTCCGTTTCCAAATCGCACCGTGAGTTCACCTTCGGCATCCGTTTGCTGGATACGGACGAATTGATCGGATGGACGCAGCTGGATGGAATCGACTGGGTGCACCACACCTCGGCGCTGGGCATCGGCATCGGCAGCCGGGCCTTCTGGGATGGTGGTTATGGCACGGAAGCTATGCGCCTGCTGCTGAATTTCGCCTTCGACGAACTCAACCTGCACCGCGTCTTTCTGACCGTCTTCAGTTACAACGCACGCGCCATCCACCTGTATGACAAGCTCGGCTTCCGGCACGAAGGCACCTACCGCGAACATCTTCAGCGCGACGGCCAGCGCTATGATATGCTGCTTTACGGAATCCTCAGCCGCGAATGGGCATCCCATCGGGATGGCGAAACCAACCATTCTGGATGATAATGACCCTCTGTGAACTGTATTCATTGTTTAACCTGGGGTTGAGTATTGACTCATGAATGCCGCCAGTCAGTGGCGCAGCGACATGGCGCGCCGCCTCGTACCTCATTATGCGGCCTATCCCCACGTGGAGGCAGTCGTCCTCCTGGGCGGAGCCGCGCGCGGTTGGGCCGACTCTTACTCGGACATCGACCTGGTCATCTACTGGCGCGAGCCGCCGACCGAAGCTGAACGCCGGGCAGTCATCCAGACCCTGGGCGCGCATCCCGGTGATTTTGGCGATACCTTTGCGACTCAGCCGGATGCCCACCTGCGCTACTGGTGGGAGGAATATTACCTGACCGGTGATGCGGACACCGGCCTGAAGATCGACATCGGTCATCACCTGAGCGCCGACATGGATGCGGTGATCGAGGCCGTAACCCGGCACGACGATGTGCATCCGCTCAAACACGAGATGCTGTACTCGATCAAGCGGGTGCAGGCTTTTTATGGGAAAGACCGGGTGGCAGGCTGGTCACGGGCTGCCGGGCGATGCCCCGAATCCCTGGCGCGCCATCTGGTCGAGCAGAATCTGCGTCTGCCGCCGTTCTGGATGGCCGCAGCCTGCATCGAGCGGGAGGACTGGCTGTTGTATAGTCGCATCCTCTCCGAAGTCGGCCAGCGCCTGCTTGCAGCGGTGGTCTACCTCAATCGTGAGTATTATCCTGGCCCGAAGCGGCAGGCGTACCTGCTGGCGGAACTGCCCATCCAACCGGATGTGTTCAATGGCCGCCTTAACGCGGTCCTGCGCGGCGATCCGCGCGAAGCACCGCCGGGCGTGTATCAGCTTTACGACGAGGTGGTGGCGCTGGCCCAGCAGCATCTGCCCGCGTTGAATCTCGACGGCGCGCAGGCGCAGTTCCATTATCGGCGGCCCCGCTGGGACTCGCCGCCCACGTACCTGCCTTGATCGCCGATCAAGGGTATACTGGGTGTATCGACCGGATAGGTTGATGGGTAATCCATGACTGCATTCGAATCCCTCTCTTATGAGGCGCAGCTTGACCGCTTTGCGGATGCTGCTGAACATATCCTCCCCGCCTTTGGCTTCATCGACCACGAAGTCACCCCGCTCCAGTATGTGAACAATGCGGTTTTTGCGGTCGATGGGCCGCGCGGACAGTATGTGCTGCGCGTCCACCGCCGAGGCCATAAGCCGATCGTCTTCATCGCGTCCGAAATGCGCTGGCTGGCGGACATCCACGCCCAGACCGATCTGTGTGTGCCGGAACCAGTGCCGACGCTGGAAGGCACCCTGCTGACTCCGATCCAGATCGAAGGCGTTCCCGAACCGTTGAGCTGTGTGCTGCTGTCCTGGGTGGAGGGCACCGCCTGCAAGCCGGAGGACACCACGCCAGAACAGGCCGCGCGGCTCGGCACGTTCCTGGCGCGGCTGCATAATTTTTCGGCAATTTATGCGCCCCCCGCCGGATTCATCCGCCCGCGGCTCGATTGGGAGGGCCTGTTCGGAGAACATTCGCCCTACAATCCTGGACCGGGCGCGCGCATTTTTACACCCGAACAGGTACAGGTCATGGGCGCGGTGGCCCGCCAGGTGCGCCAGGTGATGCAGACTCTGGATCAGGAAAGCCAGACGTTCGGCCTCATTCATGCCGACTTTATTGCCAAGAATTATCTGTTTCACGGCGATCAGGTCTGCGCCATCGACTTTGAGGACTGCGCCTTCGGCTATTATCTCTACGATCTGGCCCCCCCGCTGCTGAATTTCAGCCCGCTGCCAGGTTATGCCGATCTCAAAGCGGCGCTGTGGGCAGGTTATACGGCGGTGCGCCCCCTGCCTGATTCCCTGCGCGATGACCTGGAAACGTTCGTCGCCGGGCGGCACGTCGCCTCCTGCCGCTGGATCGCGGGCAACCTCGACAACCCGCACGTCCGCGACCGCGCCCCGCATATCCTCGAAAACCGGCGGCAGGAATTGGAGGGGTTTCTCGAAACCGGGCGGCTGGAGAGAAAGTCGGAGATCCTATAAAACGCAACGCCGCGAAGTCACCAAGAAAACCGAAGAGAGCAGATAAAGGCCGCTCTTTAAGGGCGCGCAGCGCTTACGCCTGGAGACGAAACAACCTGTATGGCATTGCGAATTTTTGTATCCCTCTGCACCTTTATGCCTTTGCGTGAATGATTTCTTTTCTTTGAGGAGAATCCCTAATGACCAATCTCGCGCAGCATATTCAGGAAACCCCTTTAATCGACACGCACGAACACCTGCGCTCGGAACAGGAATACGTCGAACACGGCCCGGACGTGCTGGCCGACCTGTTCGGCAACTACATCTCCGGGGATCTCATCACCGCCGGGGCCACGCAGCAGGCGGTCGAGGCGCTGGTCGACTCGAATAACCCGGACATCAAAGCCCGCTGGGAGGGAGTCAAAGCGGCCTGGGAGGTCTGCCAGTGGACCGGCTATGGCGAAGCCGTGCGCCTGATCGCCCAAGACGTATACAGCCTGGACGAAATCACACTGGCGGGCGTCGAAGCCGGAGCCAAGATCAACCGCCAGCGCCGCCAGCCGGGGGAACGCCTGCGCATCCTGAAGGAAGAAGGTAACCTCGACCACGTACAGATCGACGACTTCGTGTGGGCCTGCCTGCCGGATGCCTCCGGGGTCGATTTTTTCCTGTACGATCTGTCGTGGGTCCATTTCTGTGGGGGCCGCTTCGACCCGGCAGCGCTGTCGGCGGAGACCGGCGTTGAACTGCGCAACCTGGACACCCTGCGCGAAGCGATGGCCGCCCTGTTTGCCAAGTACGGCCCCAATGCCATCGCCGTTAAAGCGCAGCACGCCTACGAGCGGACGCTGCGCTGGCAGGAACGCAGCGATGCCGAGGTCGCGCCGGTGCTGGCCCGTCATCTGCGCGGGGCGATTCTGACGGAAGCGGAAAGCCTGTGCCTGGGCGATTGGTGCTGGGCGCGCGGCGTCGAACTGGCAATCGAATACAACCTGCCGTTCAAGATTCACACCGGTTATTATGCCGGCAACAACCGCATGCCGGTCGAGCGCATCAAACCGGGTCACCTGTGCGGGCTGCTGGCACAGTATCTCGACGCGCGTTTTGTACTGATGCACATCGGCTATCCCTACGAGGCGGAACTCGCCGCCATCGCCAAGCATTATCGCAACGTCTACGTCGATCTGTGCTGGGCCTGGAGCATCGACCCCCACAGCGCCGGCGATTTTGTCCGCCGCTTCATCCATACAGTGCCGATCAATAAGCTGTTCGTCTTCGGCGGCGACATCGGCTGGCCGAGTGCATCCGTGGCCTATTCGAAACAGGCCCGCCAGGGGTTGACGCGCGCGCTGCAAGCGGAAATCGATGCCAATTTACTGACTGAAGCCCAGGCCATCCGGCTGGCGACCCGGCTGATGCGCGACAACCAACAGGCGTGTTTCGACCTGGAAGGCACGCGGCAGGCGCTGCACGGCGCTTCCTGAAATTTACGTTAATCTTGAGGACGCTGTAAGGATTCGGGCCTATACTTAGTCTAAGTGTGAAATGAGTGATACGGTATACATCACCATGAATACCTGTCCATACTGCCAGCATGATAACCGCGAAGGCGTTCTGGTCTGCGAATACTGCGGGCGCAGCGTCTCCATCTTTGCGAACCTGCCAACACGCGTGATGCCGGATGAATCCACCCCGGTTACACCGCGCTGGAAGGGGACGAATCATTTCACCACCGATACGCGCGTGGTGCTGCATCTTGACTCCGCCCGCGAACCGCTGGTGCTGCCCCTGAACCAACCCACTCGTATTGGGCGCACCAACACGGCGGAGAACCAGTATCCCGACGTGGATCTGACACCTTACGGCGCATTCGCCAGCGGCGTCTCGTCCCATCACGTACAGCTTGAACGCCATGAAGACTATCTGATGCTGACCGACCTGGGCAGCACCAACGGAACCTATCTCAATGGCACGCGCGTGCAGCCTCATCAGGCGGTCGCCGTGCATGACGGCGCGGAGGTTCGCCTGGGCCGTCTGGTCATGCATTTGTACTTCGAAAGCACCGCCTGTACGCCCCGCCAGGGGGCCGGTCGATAGGACCCGCCCAGGGGCAAAAGGCCCTTGCGACAGCCCGCTCCACAGGGGTATGATTGCCGTAAATAAAAAAATCCCGCATAGGATTGGCGGGATTTTTCGTGGTTGTCGGGGCGACGGGATTCGAACCCATGACCTCACCGACCCGAACGGTGCGCGCTACCGGACTGCGCTACGCCCCGAATAGTGTGAAGTCTACAGAAAAACGAGTCACTTGGCAAGAGTTGATTTGATGGCAGATTCCCCTACCACATTGACCGATCGTGTGCGCCGCATCACCGCAAAGGTCGTCTCCGGCGCGGGCAGTGCCCTGCACCGGGCGGGCATCCACCCGGATACCCTGACGATCCTCGGCCTGGGCAGCGTGGCCCTGGCTGCGGTGTTCATCGGCGCAGGTCAGCTTCAGGTCGGCGGCCTCATCCTGCTGCTGGGCCTGCCGCTCGATGCGCTCGATGGCGCAGTCGCCCGCGCGATGCAGCGCACCGATCAATTCGGTGGAGTCCTCGATTCCACACTTGATCGTTATGCTGATGGTTTTATTTTTGGCGCTTTGGGGTATTATTTTGCCAGCCTGGGACAGCAAACTGACCTGCTGCTGGCGCTGGCCGCGCTGGTGGGCAGTTATGGCGTCAGCTACGTGCGTGCGCGTGCGGGGGAAGCCGGTCTTTCGGTGAAGGTGGGCCTGCTGACCCGTATGGAACGCGTGGTGATTATTCTGGTCGCCCTGCTGGTTCCCCCCCTGCTCGTGCCGGGGCTGTGGATTCTGGCGGTGGGCACCAACATAACCGCGCTGCAAAGGCTGTGGTTTGTTTATCGCAGTATGCAACAAAAAATGTGAGGTTCTGGCTTATGGAATTCCAAAGAGAATTGATTGTCTTATTCGACCGGGTGCAGATCCGTTATTACGGCATCATCATCGTGGTCGCCATGCTGGTCGCTGCCACGGTCGCAGCGCGCGTGGCGAAACGCGATGGCCGTGATCCCGATCACATCTGGGGTGCGCTGACCTGGGCGATTATCCCTGCCATCGTCGGCGCACGGCTGTGGTTCGTGCTGTTTCCTCCGGCCTCGCTGGTGGTCCAGGGCATGGATACCAGTTGGTTTATCCAGAATTTCTTCAACCTGGAAAACGGCGCCATTGCCATCTGGAGCGGCGGCCTGAGCATCGTCGGCGCGGTGCTGGGCGGTTTCCTGGGCGCGTATATCTACATGCGCCGCAATAAGCTGCCGCTGGCCCCCTGGATGGATATTGCTGCCGTCGGCCTCCCGGTCGGCCAGGCGATTGGCCGCTGGGCCAACTTTGTCAACCAGGAACTGTACGGTGTGCCCACGGACCTGCCCTGGGGCATCACCATCGACGCGGCCCATCGCGTCGCCCCGTTCAAGAGCCTGGTCGATTATCCGCTGGAAACCGGGTTCCACCCGCTGTTCCTGTACGAATCGCTGTGGAGCCTGCTGTTCTTCATCGTGCTGCTCAATCTCTTCCTGCGCTATCGCCGCCGCCTGCGCGAGGGGGACATCTTCCTGGTCTATCTGGCGCAGTATGCCTTTATCCGCTTCCTGCTGGAAGGCATCCGCGTGGAAGTGACCTACATCCCCGGCACCCAGATCAATCTGTCGCAGGCATTTATGGTGATCGTCTTCGTGGGCGCGCTGGCAGGCCTGGCCTATCGTCACCGACCCGGCGTGGTCACGACCGGGCGCACCCCGGACCCGCAGACCGCCTCCGAAAGTACCTAGCCGGTCCTCGCAACGATCTCGACGAGGGCGCAGCGTGACGACAGGTTCATCCTGGGGACGCTGCGCCCTTTTTCCGATTGACGACTTAGAATTCCCGTTCTATCCTAAAAGGGGGCACCCAACAAAGAGGAATCACGGCAATGCTTTCCGTTGAAATCGTCCAGCAGATGACGGCTTACAACTACGCCGCGCACCGGCGCGTCTGGGGCCACATTATGGCGCTGACGGATGACCAGTTCACGACAGACATTCCCTATTCCCACGGCTCGATTCGCAATCACATGGTCCACCTCGCCAATGTCGATCGTGCCTGGCTGGGCGGCTTGCAGGAGCTGCCTGATCCTCGCATCCATCGCAGAGATCCGGCAGATTTTTCCACGAAAGAGAGCGTCCACGCCCTGTGCCAGACGGCTGCGGATGAAGTGACGCAGTACGTCAGTACGCTTGATGAAGCCGCCCTGAAGCAGCAACTAGAGGGCCTGCCGATGCCAACCTGGCAGGTCCTGCTGCACCTCGTCAATCACGGCACCGACCATCGGGCGCAGGTCCTGCGCGCGCTGCACGACCTGGGCGCATCCACCCTGGAGCAGGACGTCGTTTATTATGTGATGCAGTGGCAGTAAGATGCCTACTCGAATTTCTGGCCTGCGGTATCTCTCCGGCTACCTGCCGCTCCACGAACAGATCGCGCTGCTGAATGTGATCGATCAGCAGCCGTGGAGCGACGAACTCAAGCGGCGTGTGCAGCATTATGGCTATCGCTATGATTATAAAAAACGCCTGGTGGACTCCTCCATGTACCTGGGCGAACTCCCCGACTGGCTGAGGCCGCTGGCGGAACGACTGGCTGAAGACGGCCTGATGGAGCCTTCCCCCGACCAGGCCATCATCAACGAATATCTGCCCGGCCAGGGCATTGCCAGCCATGTCGACTGTGAACCATGCTTCGGGGATACCATTGTATCGCTCAGCCTCGGCTCTGCCTGCGTGATGACGTTCACCAACCTGCGCACCCGCAAAGAATTCGAAACGGTGCTCGACCCGGGCAGTCTGATCGTCCTGCGCGGGGCAGCACGTTACGACTGGCAGCACGGTATTCCCGCCCGCAAAACCGATACCCTCCACAGTGAGGTCATCAAGCGAGGCCGCCGCGTGTCGGTCACATTCCGCCAGGTCATGCTCGACCGCCTCTCAACGGATTCTTAAGCGCGCGGCTCATCGGCTTCATGCGATAATGGAGGGAGTCGCTTCCTTAAAAAGTCGGGAGCTTGTCCAATACAGGACCCTATCCATGATTGAAGTTCATGAGTTAACCAAAGATTTTGACTCCTTTCGCGCCGTCGATCACATCAATCTGAGCATCCCGGCAGGATCAGTGCTGGCCCTGCTCGGGCCGAACGGTGCTGGCAAGACCACCAGCGTGCGCATGATGACCTCGATCCTCGCGCCCACTTCAGGCCGGGCATCGATTGCTGGCTTCGATGTTGTCCAGCAGCCAGAGCAGGTGCGCGCCCATGTCGGCGTCCTCACCGAACAGCACGGCCTGTACGAACGCATGAAGGCGCTGGATTACCTCGATTTTTTCGGGCGGGTCTATCATCTGTCCGCCGAGCAGCGCCGCCAGCGAGCCTCCAGCCTGATGGAACGCTTCGGCCTCACCTTTGCGCTGGATAAGCGCCTGGGCGAATATTCCAAAGGCATGAAACAGAAGCTGGCCCTGGTGCGTGCCATGCTTCACGACCCACCGGTGCTGCTGCTGGACGAACCGACCTCCGCGATGGACCCACAAAGCGCGCGGCAGGTGCGCGAGGCCATCGTCGAGCTTCAGCATGACGAGCGCACCTTTCTGATCACGACTCATAACCTGACAGAAGCCCAGAGTCTGGCCGACCGCATCGCCATCATCCGGCATGGGCGCATCATCGCGAACGGCTCATTTGCCGAACTAGCCCGCCAGTTTGTCGGCCTGCCGCTGATGGAGCTGCATATCAACGGGCATGTCAACGGCCTGACGCGCGACCTGAGCGACATGGTCGAGGTGCAGGACAGCGGCCACGATTGGCTGCGCTTCCGCGTGGCGGACCCGCGCGCCACCAACCCGGCCCTGCTGCGGCGGGTGGCCGGGATGGGCATCGAAGTTGTCACCCTGGCTCCGGTGTCGCAGACGCTGGAAGATATCTACCTGCAAGTGGTCAAGGAAGACGAAGCGCAGGAGGCGCGGCACAATGGCAGCCACAGCTAATATCCCCGTCCAGCCTCTGGCTCCGAATATACGGACCACGCTGTCGAATGCCCTGATTATCACCCGGCGCGAGGTGCGCGACAGCTTCCGCGATTGGCGCATCGTCGCCCCGATCATCATCCTGACGCTGGTCTTCCCCACGCTGGCCCAGTTCGTCGCCGGGAAGTTCTCGAACTTCGTGGCCGATTACGGCGCGGACATCGTGGCCGAGCGCACCATCCCGTTCATGCTGATGATCGTCGGCTTCTTCCCGATCTCGATCTCGCTGGTCATCGCGCTGGAAACCTTCGTCGGCGAAAAAGAACGCCGCAGTCTGGAACCTCTGCTCAGCACACCGCTGTCCAACACGGAACTGTACGTCGGTAAGACCCTGGCCGCGATGATTCCCCCGCTGATCGCCAGCTACGGCGGGATGCTGGTCTACCTGGGCAGCCTGGTATTCGGCGAACTGGCCTGGCGTCCGCAATCGGTGCTGGTGGTTCAGGTCATGCTGCTGACGACCGTTCAGGCGCTGGTGATGGTCACGGGCGCAGTGGTCGTCTCCAGCCAGACGACCAGCACACGCGCCGCCAATCTGCTGGCGAGTTTCATCATCATCCCCATGGCCCTGCTCATCCAGGGCGAAAGCGCGATTATGTTCCTCGCACCGGACGCCGAATCGCCCAATGGCATCGGCGCGCTGTGGGCGATTATCGTCGGCATGGCAGTCGTGGTGATCATGCTGCTGCGGGTGGGCAACAGCATCTTCAACCGCGAAGAACTGCTGGGACGCACCATCGACCAGCTCAACCTGCGCGGCACCGTGCGCAAGCTCTGGCAATATA
>JAIOHO010000560.1 GCA_019912905.1 Anaerolineae bacterium | reverse complement strand
AAATCTACCCAGAAGTTGCCGATTGTGGAAGCGGTACGGCGCGCCAGGCCGCGTGTGAGTGCCACCACGACGGCGATCCCGGTGGCCGCGCTGACGAAATTCTGCACCGCCAGGCCCAGCATCTGCGTCAGATAGCTCAGGGTCGTCTCGCCGCCATAAGCCTGCCAGTTGGTGTTGGTCATAAAGCTGGTCGCCGTATTAAAAGCCAGCAGCGGCTCGACCGCAGGCAGCTTCATCGGATTGAGCGGCAGCACCGACTGAACGAGTTGAAGGACAAACACCACGATGAAGCCCAGCACGTTGAAGATCAGCAGCGCCAGCGCATAGGCACGCCAGTCCTGTTCTTCCTCCACATGAACCCCGGTCAGACGGTAAACAACCCGTTCGACAGGCTGCAAGACGGGCGTCAAGAGCGTGCGCTCGCCATCGAAGACCTTTGCCATGAACGTGCCCAGCAGCGGCACACAGGCGATCAGCAGCACGAAATAGAAAACGATCTGCAATAGTTCCAGCGTGTTCATCGCTAGAAACGCTCCGGGAAAACGAGCGAATAACTCAGATAGAGAAGCAAAGCCAGGACAACCAGACCCACAAGCAACAAATCCATGATGACGCTCCCCGAATACTGCTGAACAACGCCTTCTATTATGGCTAAGAGACGATCAACGCGGTCTCAGAGATTCGACCTGGGGCGTAAAGAAAGTATCAGGACCATAGAGCAAAAGGCACGCGCGATATACAATTAAGCTCAAGCTGGTATAAGGGAAGCAGCGATCTTGAAAAAGTACGGGATTGCGGCCCTCAGTCTGCTGGGCATTACCCTGCTCGCCTGGCTGCTGCGCGACCACCTGACGCTGGCAAACTTCGCCATGATCTACATCCTGGTCGTGCTGATCATCGCCATTCGCCTGGGGACGGCAGCGGCCATGAGCGCGGCAGCGACCAGCTTCCTGTGCATCAATTTCTTCCTGACGAAGCCCTACTACACCTTCATCGTAGCCGACACGCGCGATGTGATCCAGCTTGTTGTTTTTCTGGTGGTAGCCGCGCTTTCCGGGCAGTTGGGGGCGCGGGCACGTCGCCAGACCGAGGTCGCCGAGCAGCGCGCTTACGAGCAGGAAATCCTCTATCGTCTGACTGGCTCGATGAACCAGGCGGGGGATGCTGAGGCCGTGCATGAAGCGCTGACTCAGGTGATGCGCCAGGACCTCCAGGCGCGCCAGGCCTATATCCTGCCATACCGCAATGATGTTCGGCTAAGCGATGAAACCGTCCACTTCCTGCTCATGCAAGCGGGCGAGCATATCTACGGCACGCTCTGCGTGGCCTTCGATACCGTCCTTTCAGCGCAGCAAGTGCGCCTGCTGCGGACCTGTGCTTCGCAGGCAGCCATGGCCTTAGAGCGAATCGAACTGGCGCAACGTGCCCGCGTCAGCCAACAGTATGAGGAGGCGGATCGCCTCAAGACCGCTATTCTGCGGGCTGTGTCGCACGATTTGCGTACGCCGATCACCATCATCAAGACTTCGGCCAACAACCTGCGCACGCTGGACGAACGCCTGCCCGCGCCGGAGCGTCAGGAACTGGCCGAGACCATCGAGAACGAAGCCGATCACCTCAACAGGCTGGTCGGCAATCTGCTCGACCTGTCGCGGCTGCAAGCAGGGACGCTGACCCTGAACAGTGAGCTGAACTCGCTGGAGGAAGTCGCCGGAGATGTGGCCGCGCGCATCTGGCAAACGACGGGCCGCGAGCGCATCAGGATGAGCTTCCCGGCCAACATGCCCCTGGTGAGTTTTGATTACGGACTGATCTTGCAGGCCCTGAGCAACCTGGTGGAAAACGCCCTGCGCTACGAGCCAGTGGATTCACAGATCGAAATTCAGGGCGCTGCCGAACCCTGTCGGGTGCAGCTCAGAGTAATTAATCACGGCGAGACAGTCACTGCTGAGGATCGCCAACACCTGATGGAACCTTTCTATCATGGCAAGGGCGGTCATTGGGGGCTGGGACTGCCCATTGCCAAAGGCATCGTCGAAGCACATCAGGGGTCGCTGAATTTAGAAGACACCCCTGGCAGCGGCGCGACGTTTGTACTCAGCCTGCCGCTGCATGAAGAGGAGCCAATGACACATGAAAATGAAGATTCTCGTGGTGGATGACGAACCGCAAATCCGGCGGCAGTTGAAAATCGGACTGGAAGGGTACGGCTACGAGGTATTGACTGCACCTAACGGCGCAGATGCCATCATTCAGACGGCCCAGCAGAAGCCGGATATGCTCGTCCTCGACATCTCTCTCGGATCAGAACCCGACGGCATCGACGTGTGTCGCCGCCTGCGCGAATGGTCGAAAACGCCCATCATCGTGCTCTCTGTTCACGGCGAGGACAAAACAAAGGTCGATGCGCTGCACAGCGGCGCGGACGATTACCTGACCAAGCCCTTCAGCATGGCCGAGTTGGAAGCGCGCATCCAGGCCGTCCTGCGCCGGGTCGCAGTGGAACCGAGCAGTAATCCACAGGCCGAAATCCACATCGGTGAACTGTACATCAACCTTGCCAATCGCGTCGTCAAAGTTGCGGGTGAAGAAGTGCATCTCACGCCGACGGAATACGACCTCCTGCGTCTGCTGGCGACTCATCCGGGCAAGGTGCTGACCCATCGCACCATTCTGATGGAAGTCTGGGGTGGAGAGTACAGTGAGATGTCGCATTACGTGCGTGTCTTCGTCAATCAGCTGCGCAAGAAGCTGCACGAAAATCCCTCGCGCAACGTCCGCTACATCCTCAACGAACCCGGTGTGGGCTATCGCTTTGTGAGTCCTGAATCCGCATCCTGATACAATGTTTACGCCTTCCCCGTAAACCACTGTCCCGTTCCTGACGCCTCAGCGAGTAATCTGGAAGCAGACTACCGGCTTGAGGACGGCATATGAACACCATCATGGTACAGATGTCGGATACACAGTGGACAATGGAAGCGATGCACCTCGCCAGCGCGCTGGCCCGCAGCAGCGGCGGCAAGGTGATCCTGTTACATCTGATCCTGGCAAACAACCCGGGATTGCTTGGCTGGGGCATTCCAACGCCCAATGCGGCGGAACGCCATCATTTTCATGAATGTGCGGCAGTGGCCGAGGACTATGGCGTCGAATTCTGCGTGCAGCCGATGCAGTTTGTGACGCTGACCGACGCGCTGGCGCAGGCTGCGGAATCGCTCAACGCAGCGATCCTCTTCGCCCACATCCCACCGAGCCGGTTTCCCATCTGGCGGCAGTACAGGCTCTGGAGCCTCAAGCGCCAGTTGCATGGCTGCCAGCTTTACACGCTTGATGAGCATCAGCCTGTGTCGATCAACGCTCTGGTCGAGATGTCGCTTGCCGGTAAAGGACACTACGGCGGCGGTTGAAGCCTGAGTGATGTGACTTAAGCCAATTCTTCAGCGGGCGCGAAGGCGTCCGTCGGTTCTTCAACCTCTAAAGCTCGCTCCTCAGAGCCATGCTTGCGGCGTATCTGATAAGGTACGCTGGTGACGACCACCCGCTCCATGCGTCCCAGCGCCAGGTTGAAGATAAAGGCGCTGTTCTGGTGCAGCGCCTGCTCCCAGAAGGTATCCATCACCAGATGACCCATAATCACATGAACAAAACAGCCTTCTTCTTCCCGCTGGATATGTTCGATGTACTCCTTGATCGGCTCCGCCAGCAGGCGATAAGGGGAGGGGATAATCACGAATTCGCCTTCTCCAATGCGTTCGCGCCACTTGTTGTGGACCACTTCGGCCTTTTCTGGATGGACGCCAATATGCACCGCCTGCCAGGGGTGATCGAGCGACTTGGCGAAGTTCACCATACGTGCTGTCTCGGCATGCACATCGTCCACCAGGATCAGCGTGCGCACCAGGCGTTTATCCAGTTCGGGGCGCGCACCGCGCAGGCTCAGGTAATGGGCCACGTCCTTGTAGTGGTAGTGGATGCGGAAGAAGACAAACACCAGGCTGGGAATGAGCAGCACGACAAACCACGCCCCACTGGTGAATTTGGTGACGGCGAAAATCAGCATGACGACGCAGGTACAGAATGCTCCCAGGCCGCTGACGAGCATCTTCAGTCGCCAACCTGGATCATACTCCAGGACCGTTTCCAGGCTCTCGATGCGCTGGCCGGGCTTCAGTTTGCTGATCTTGCGCAGCCGCACGACCATGCCCGTCTGCGAAATCGTGAAACCCAGGAACACGCCCACCGCATACAGCGGGATGAGGTTGGTCGTCACTGCGCCGGAGACGATCACCAGAGCGATCGAAGCAATCGCCAGAATCATGATGCCCCAGGAGAAGACCAATCGGCTGCCCCGGTAGGTCAACTGGCGTGGCAGGAAACCGTCCCCGGCATGCAGCGCCGCCAACCGAGGAAAGTCGGCATAGCTGGTATTGGCCGCCATGAGCAGGATCAGCGCTGTCCCGGCCAGTACCAGATACCACAGCACGCTGCTATTGCCGAACACGCTGCGGCCTAACTGGGAGATGATCGTCTCGACCTCGCTGGGTTGGGCCTGGATCTGGTGCGCCAGAAAGGTGATGCCCAGGAACAACGTGATCAGAATGCTGCTCATCCACACCAGGGTGACAGCCGCATTCTTGCTGCGGGGTTCCTTAAAGGCGGTGATACCGTTCGAAATCGCTTCGATGCCAGTCAGCGCCGCGCAGCCGCTGGAGAAAGCTCGCAGGATCAGGAAGAGGGTCAAGCCTTCCAATGCTTGGTAATGGATGGGTTCAACACCTTCGACTGCGTTCAGGCTGCCCGTAAAGTAGCGGACAAAGCCAATGCCCAGCGTCAGGAACATCACCGTCAGGAAGAAATAGGTCGGCACAGCAAAGATGCGTCCGCTTTCCTTGACGCCACGCAGGTTCACCAGGGTCATCAGGATAATCACGCCAACGCAGATTTCGACCCGGTAGGGAAGCAGACCCTGAAAGCCGGAAGTGATCTGCTCGACGCCCGCCGAAACGCTGACCGCAACCGTGAGAATATAATCCGTCAGCAGCGCCGCCCCCGCAATCTGGGCCGGGAGTTCGCCCAGGTTATCGCGCGCGACGATATAAGCGCCACCGCCGTTTGGATAAGCGTGGATGGTCTGACGATAAGAGATGGTGACAATGGCGAGAAGCAGTGCGATGGCAATCGCCAGCGGTATGGAGATGCCAAGAACTGCGGCGCTCCCACCGGCCATCGCCAGGATGATCAGCATCTCCTGCGTGGCATACGCGCTCGATGACAGGGCATCCGAAGCAAAAACCGCCAGGCCTATCGGTTTGCTGATCGCCTGATGAGGCAGTTCTTTGGTTTCAAGCGGCTTGCCGATTAAGATACGGCCCAGGTTTACACGTTCCATTTGCTTCGCCTTTATTCTGACTTTCTGCGCAACGAGACACACCCCTTGCGATTGAATTGACCCAATGCAGGCGCAGGTCGTGTCAAGCTAAGTACATTCAGTAATTGATGCCGCAAGAAATTCTCGCAGGGGCGACACCGGGGGCCAGGTCAATAGCCGCGCCCTCCCGAACAGTGGTCATCCTGCCACCATTCGTCACCGATTGCCGGGGCAGAGGCATGAATCCACAACTCCATCGACGCAAAGACGAGCAGTGCAGCCACCACGATGGCTGCGGTAAACCGCTGCTCGATATGGAACTGGATTCCCATAATTAGCGTGAGCGGGATTACACTTCCCATCAGAATCAGCAGCCACGAACGCGGGTATCGTCCGGCTCGTCTCATTGTTTCAGCCTTTACAGTATGGCGTAGTGGTCGTTGACTCTACTCTACGCAAGAAGGCGTAAAGACCGTAACAACGGCTCAGACAAAGGGCATCAGGAAAGTATAAGTTTCTCGGTTGGGATAATAATCATTCCTTATCCAAGTATCGTAACTACGGGTCAAAGCAGGCTGGAAAACTACGGTCTATTATGCGTAATTTTCGTCGCGCGAGAATTTTGAGCATCGGAACAGATTCTCTGACAAAAATCTATCCAGCTTCGAACCGCAGCGCAATTCACACCGTAGGAGTGTCTGTAATAGAATATGCGTTCTTATCTTATGGGCGTTACAAAAACTAAGCTCATGCAAACACAGCCCTTCGCCACCTGGACAATCTTGTTTTGGAATTCACACAGTGCTATGGCGCGATGTCGCGGCAGCCCCTTAAATTCCTTGCCCAATCGACCGCTCCAACCAGACCAAGCGGCCTGGCACGGCTGGCAGCAGCGCAGACGGCAGGACTTGCCCAGTGCGGAACAGGGAGGGCATCGACGTCCATCTGACTGTCAGCGCTTTGACTGTGTCCATCCGGTCTGTCCGCAGAAGACCTTTGTGGAGCGCTACCAACGCCTACGCCGAGAAGGGCATAACATAGGACAGATCGCTCCACCTGCATCCGATGTTGAGCTTGCACGAGAGAGGGTTGGGATGCAACTCACAGAACTCCTTGGAAAACAAAACGGGGCACAGACAGTGCTGCACCCCGATGATGCGTCTCTGAGAAGCGACCGCAGCTAGAGGCCGTTGTAGCTGGAATCACCGCCGCGCCGGTACCACTGCCACGAGCCATCACTGGCGACATGGATTTCCAGTCGATCGTCAATCAGCGTGTCGGGTTGCGGCGGGTTGGTAGTGTAGATATTGGCCTGGTAAACATCGACCCCATCGTTGCTGTTCAGATAGTACAGCCATACACTCCAGGTGCCAGCATATTCAGTGGTGACATCCATCGGCATGGAGTCGGGAACGAAGGTTGATGGATTAAAAATGGCAATTTCCGGGCATCGAGGATCGCCATCACTCATAAAGGTGCAGTTGCCATGTAAATGGTAGATACCGTCTTTCTGCTCGAACCCGGCCACACCGATACCGGTCACGTTGTACCAGTCGGTATCACAGGCATCCCCGGCCAAGCTGCCCCAGCCATCTTCTTGATCCGGGTTATAGGCGTTGATGCAGTTATCCCGGCTGTTCGGAATACCATCACCGTCATTATCGGAGCTGCCGGACAGTCTGACCTCTTTAGCGGGGTCGGAGGAAGGATCGGTTGAAGGGACCGTTGAAGGATCCGTTATAGAATAATCGATAGTCCAGTCGAACGGCTTTACGCCGGCATATAACACCCATTGATATAGTCCGGTGAAGGTCGCCGTGAAGGTGATCGTTCCACTGCACGGAACATAGTCTGGGCTGTATCTGTTGCCACCAGCGAGGATCTGGTTAGCACTATCGCGCAACGTTAAATAATAGAAACTTGGATGGACAGGGTTGCAGGTGGTTGTGGCCTGCAGGATATCGCCTTCATTGGCACTAAAATAGATGCGAACATAGACATTGTTGCTCTGCGTACCTGACGAGCTTTCTGCCGAAGCGATCGAGACAGACACAACCAGAATGAGGAGGCTTAACAAGCTGAGTCCCAGTTTACGCATGGTGGAGTACCTCTCATCAACGTCCCACATAAAATTGACCGGTTATATTGTTAATACTAAATGAGTTATATGTAATTTTTGATTAATTTCGGATTGTTACGCTGGAAATTCACAATTATTTTGAATATCGTTAAGTCAATGACGGGAATCAAAAAGGGGCACAGCCTGCGCTGTACCCCTTTCTTTCATTTCTGAGCTGGTTTAGTTCGGGTTGATGCGGATACCCGGCCCCATCGTCGAGGTGACGACGATGCGCCGCACGTAAATGCCCTTCACCGCCGAAGGTTTCACCCGATTCACGGCGTCAATCACCGCCTGGGTGTTCTCGATCAGCTTGTCGGTGTCAAAGCTGACCTTGCCGACAGGCACGTGCAGGTTGCTGGTTTTGTCGTTGCGGAATTCCACGCGCCCGGCTTTGCGCTCCTGGATGGCGTTTGCCAATTCGCCCGGCTGGACGACCGTACCAGCTTTGGGGTTCGGCATCAAACCGCGCGGGCCGAGGATACGGGCCACCCGACCCACCTTCGACATCATGCTCGGCACCGCCAGCGCCGCATCGAATTCCAGCCAGTTTTCCTGCTGGATCTTCTGGATGGTGGCATCGTCACCGATCACATCTGCGCCAGCAGCTTCGGCCACGCGTGCATCTTCGCCCTCGGCAAACACCAGCACGCGCACGGTTTTCCCCAGACCATGCGGCAGCAGCACCGTGCTGCGGACCTGCTGGTCGCTGTGGCGGGGATCGATGCCCAGGCGCATATGCAGCTCGACCGTTTCATCGAATTTGGCTTTCGCCATTTGTTTAACCAGGCCAATGGCCTCATCCAGTGGGTATACTTGTTCGCGGTCATAGAGCTTCTCAGCTTCCAGATACCGCTTGCCACGCGTTGCCATGTGTGTCTCTCCTTGTGGTGTTGGCGGGCATCTGCCCTCCCACACGATAACGGAACTTAGTCTACGATTGTTACGCCCATTTGCAGGGCAGTGCCTTCGATCTGGCGCATGATTGCTTCGACGTCCGGCGTGTTCATATCCGGCAGTTTGGTTTCTGCGATCTCACGCACCTGCTTGCGCGTCAGCTTGCCCACTTTTTCGGAGTTGGGCCGCTGCGAACCTTTGTCCAGCCCGGCAGCTTTCTTGATGAGGAAGGCAGTCGGCGGGCTTTTAAGGTTGAAGCGGAACGAGCCATCGCTGAAGATGGTGATTTCCGCCGGGATAATGTCGCCCATCCGGTTGGTGGTGCGCGCATTGTATTCTTTGCAGAATGCCATCAGGTTGATGCCGTGCTGCGCCAGCGCCGGACCGATTGGCGGCGCGGGATTGGCCTTACCCGCTGGAA
>JAIOHO010000559.1 GCA_019912905.1 Anaerolineae bacterium | reverse complement strand
CCTCAAGGGTCTATCCCATGACTCACATCTTTATCAGCTACAGCCGCCAGGATCAGGCTTACGCCCAGCAGATCAAACACGCTCTCATCGCGCGCAATTTGCCGCACTGGATGGACGACCGGATCGACCCGGGCGATGGCTGGTGGGACGAAATCGACCGCGCCATTGCCAACTGCGCCTGTCTGGTGGTGATTATGACACCCGCCGCCAAAGCCTCCCGCTGGGTGCAGCGCGAGATTCTGCTGGGCGAAGATCGCGGCAAGCCGATCTTTCCGCTGCTGCTGGCCGGGGACAACTGGTCGATGTTTGTCGATACCCAGTATGCGCAGGTGGACGACGGCACACTGCCGCCGGATCGTTTTTTTGAGCCGCTCGTCCGGCTGGTGCGGGAAGCGACGGGCGCGCCAGTGATTACGGAAGCGGATGTACTGCCGCACCTGCTGCGGCGCGACCTCGCCATCAGCACGATGCAGTCTCACGACGCGCCCATTGCCGACGTCCTGGTGAACTCGCCGATGCTCATCTGGGGGGTGGGGCCAATTCTCAAACGCGGCGCAATCTTGGCGATCTATACTCCGAAGGAAGCACTGTTTCTGCCGCCCGAAGACCGGGCTGCGTTCCGCTACCTGTTTGCCGTCGCGCAGGATACGCAGCCGACTCATGCGGCGGTGCCCTGGAAGCAGTACGTCTCTCTGCATCGCCGCGTCGTGCTCGATCATCCCCTCAGCATTTATGATCTCAAGACCGATGCGGTGGCCGAGCACTGGCGACTGCCGCAGTCCAACTTTCGTGGCGTTGGACGACTGAACAAACCGCTGAACGAAGCGGCGAAGCGTATTTTCTGGCAGATGGTGCTGGACCGTAATCCTGAGTCTGTCCCGGCAATCATCGAGCGGTTATTGACCGACTGACCCAAATTAGAACCCGGTGGTTTCTGGTCGGCGGTAGTGGATGAGGCGCTGGAGGGCCTTGAGTTCGTAAGGCCAGTCGTAGAGTTCGAAACGGTAGCGCCAGCCGCTGAGCGCCTTGAGCAGATGCCGCCAGTTACTGTGCAGGCGGATGTCCGTCACCGTGGGGTAATAGGCGTTGATGACCGCCTCGAAATCCCGCACCCGGCGGCGGGTCGTGTCCTTGAACCAGGGCGTGCTCGGGTCGCGGCGCATGGAGAACTTGGCCCATTCCGGGCTGGCCCAGGCTTCCAGGGTTTCGGGGAAACGGAAGCCGAGCCGCGTGGCTTCATCCAGCAGAATGCTGCCTTCCTGGGGCACCGGTGTATAAATGTACAGCACCAGCTCCGTTGCCGGGTTGATGTGCTTCAGCTTGCGGATAAACGCAATCGTGGCCTCGATGTCGGCGGCAGGGTCCGGCGGATTGCCCAGGACAAAGGAGAGTTCCGGCACGATGCCATAATGTTTCATGCGCTCGACCAGCGCCAGCGTCATGTGCGTGCTGGATTTACCGCCCTTGTTCATGCGCTTGAGTGTCTCGTCGTCGCCGCTTTCCGCGCCCATAAAGATCATCTTTGCGCCGCTGCGCCGCATCGTCTCCCATGTGGAGTCGGCATAACTCATCAGCGTATCGACGCGGCCCAATCCCCACCAGTTGATCCCCTTGCCGGTGATGCGCTCGGCGAATTCGGCGGTGCGGGCTTCGTGGACGAAAAAGTCCATGTCGTGAAATTCGAGGCCGTCGATCCGCCAGCGGTCGTGCAGGTGAGTCACGATGTCGGCCACCCGCTGGGCGCTTTCCGGCAGCCAGCGGCGATTCGCCAGGGCCACCACCGCGCAGAAGTTGCAGGCGAAGGGACAGCCAAAGCTGCTGTTGTGCGACAGCACCCGCTGACCTAAATAACTGCTGCCGACGTAG
>JAIOHO010000558.1 GCA_019912905.1 Anaerolineae bacterium | reverse complement strand
TAAGCGCAGCGACCGAGACCGGCTGCAACTGATCTTTCCAATCCAGCATCCACTGGATAAAAGGCGTGCTGTGGGCGATAAACGAATCGAGTTTCATGGGTCTGCTCCCTCAGTCATGGGAAAAAGCGGCGCGCCTTGCTTTCGAGTTTCGCGTCCTTGCGGAAACGATACAGGCGAGCCGGGCGTCCGCCGGTTTTCTGATAGCGATTGACAGGTTCGACGATGCGAGCGTCGTGAATCTTTTTCCGAAAATTGGCTTTATCCAGGGTACTGTCGTTGAGGATAATCATATAGGCAGCCTGAAGCTCACGCAGCGTGAACGTGTCGGGCATGAGTTCGAAGGCGGCGGCAGAGTATTCGATCTTGTAGCGCAGACGAGTAAGGGCATCGTGCACCATGCGGGCATGATCGAACGCCAGCGGCGGCAGTTCATAGACGCTGTGCCAGGCGCGGTGATCATCCGGGTGATCGCTTTTGATGCGGTCGGCAGCAATGAGGGCAAAATAGGCGACGCTGATGACCCGGCGGCGGGTGTCGCGCTGCGGGTCGCCATAGGTGAATAACTGCTGGAGATACACATCTTCAACAGTCGTTTGCTCGCGCATCTGGCGCATCGCCGCCTGCTCAAGCGCCTCGTCTGCGCGGACGATTCCCCCCGGCAGCGACCAGAAGCCGGGATGATCGGTGCGCTGAACCAGATAGACGCGAAGATCCTGTCTGTAAAGCGTGAAGATGACGACATCCACCGCCACGCTCCAGACCCACTGCGATTCTTGAACCGGGGACTTCGGGTCAATCATACCCCAACTATAAGAGGGTCGCGCCGCGCCTGTCAAGCTGGTCTGCGATGCCCTCGGATGCGGGCAACAGGGCGTTTAGCCTGGCCTTAACGCCCCGCGCGGGATTCGTGGTTACAATCAGCCCGATGGAGTTGTGAATGCCTATAGATCATCTAAAGGAGAGCCTTTATGTCGAACACGCAGCTTCGCATCAGCGATGCCGAACACAAACAGCGCTGTGATCGTCTGCTGGAATATCTGCAATCGGAAAATCTGGCCGGTGTGACTCTGTTTGACCGGGATTATATTCTGTATTACGCTGGCTTCGCCTTTATCCCGACCGAGCGCCCGATCGGTTTCATCATGAGCCGCAGCGGGGAGCGCGCGCTGTTTGTGCCGCGCCTGGAACTGGAACATGCCCAGGCGAATGCCCTGACAGATCGCGTGGCCCATTACCAGGAGTACCCGGACCGGCCTCACCCGATGCACGTGCTGGCCGATCTGCTCCAGGAGATGGGAATCAGCGGCGAAATCGGCGGGGACGGCGATGGCTATCCCTGGATTCTGGGGTATCGCGGGCCGCTGCTGTCGGAAATCATGGACGTGCACGTGCACTCGGCGCGGGCGTTTATCGAGGATCAGATGGCGGTCAAGTCCGAAGCTGAGCTGAACTGCCTGCGCGAAAGCTGCAAGTGGGGCAACCTGGCGCACATGCTGCTGCAAGAGTACACGGCAGTAGGCGCTTCAGAGACGGAAGTATCGCAGCGTGCCAGTAACGAGGCGACCCTGGCGATGTACAAAGCCATCGGACCGATTTACCGCGCGCAGGCGGGCATGATGGGCAGCGGCGCGAGCGCCGGGTATCGCGGACAGATCGGGCGTAATTCCGCCATTCCGCACGCGCTGGCGAACAATCTGCGCTTCCAGGCCGGGGATGTGCTGGTGACGGGTGCCGGTGCGCCGGTATGGGGCTATCATTCGGAATTGGAACGGACAACGTTTATGGGCAAACCGAGCGATAAGCAGCGCTGGTTTTTCGACCACATGGTCGGCCTGCAAGACACCGCCCTGAACGCCATGGAGCCGGGAAAACCCTGTTCTGAGGTGGACAGGGCTGTGCGCGCCTACTTTGAAAAGCACGACCTGATGCCGTTCTGGAAGCATCACAGCGGGCACACCATCGGCCTACGCTATCACGAAGGGCCGTATCTCGACCTGGGCGACGACACAATTTTGCAGCCGGGCATGGTGTTTACGGTAGAGCCGGGGTTGTATTCGCCGGAATTTGGCGGTTTCCGCCATTCCGACACGGCTGCCATTACCGAGGACGGTCTCGAAATTATGACGTTTTATCCGCGCGATGCCGAAAGTCTGACCATCCCGGTCTGAGATTAAGCCGGGAGGCGCAGTGTGAAACGGGTGCCGGGTAAACGGTTTGCGGCGCACACCGACCCGGCGTGGGCGTCGGCGATTGCCTTGACGATGGCGAGGCCGAGTCCGCTGCCCGGATAAGCGAAGGCATTCCTGCCCCGGTGAAAACGGCTGAACAACTGGGGCAGGTCGTCATCGGGGATACCGATACCCGTATCCTGCACCCACAATTCGATATTTGAGGACTCGCATTTCCGCAGGCCCACCTCCACTGTACCACCCGGCGGGGTGAATTTGATGGCATTTTCGAGTAGATTGCCCAGTGCCCGGCGCAGTTGGCTTTCGCTCGCTCGAATCGTGATGTCTTCTGCCGGTAAATCGATACGAAATTCGATGTCCGTCTGCTCGGCTTGCGATGCATAAAGCTCGCTGGTTTCGCGGATCACGCCGCTGAGATTGAGCGAAGCGAAGCGGTCGGGTTTGCTGCCTGCCTCCAGGCGCGACAATTCGAGCAGGTCGTTGGTCAGTGTTTCCAGGCGGTTCACCTGGGCCAGCGCGCGCTGGATAAACAGATTACGTTGTTCGGCTCGCTCCTCGTCGGCCAGCAGTTCCATGTTGGTGCGCAGGGCCGTCAGGGGGGTGTGCAGTTCATGGGCGGCGTCCGCCACGAAACGGCGCAGCGTCAGAATGGTTTCCTCAACTCGATAGGCCATCTCATTAAACGAGCGGGCCAGCATCCCGACTTCATCATGCCCTTCAATCGCAGCGCGGGCCGTCAGATCACCCTCGGACATCTGCGATGTGACCCGTGCCAGTGCCAGCAGCGGCGCGCTGATATGGCGGCTGATATACAGGCCGATCATGGCAGCCAGGATGACCGCGGTAATGCTGGCAATCAGCCACATCCGTCCCACCCCATCGACAATATCCAATCCGTAAGCAGGGCCATGCGATAACTGAATATACCCTTCTGTCGGATTGTCATCCGACAGTGGGACGACGACTGATTGATCCGATCGACGTGAATCGGTGTCTCGGTTCGGGTCGAACAGATTGAACCCGAAAAGTGTACGGCGTACCGGAATTGCAAAATCGAGT
>JAIOHO010000557.1 GCA_019912905.1 Anaerolineae bacterium | reverse complement strand
CCTGTGGTAGAATCCCATTTATGGGGGTGGATTATCGTATGATGGATATTGGGATCGTCATCCTCAACTGGAATACGCGCGAACTGCTCCGGCGCTGCCTGGAAACTGTTCTGGCGAGCGAGGGGGATTTCACCTACCGGGTGGTCGTCGTCGATAATCAGTCCACCGATGGCAGTCCCGACATGGTCCGCGAGCATTTCTCACAGGTCGAGTTGATCGTCAGTGAGATCAACGGCGGCTATCCTTACGGCAATAACCTGGGCCTGCGTGCGCTGGGGTTTCAGGGAGCGGGGCAGGTGGACCCGGATGCGCCGCGTTACGTCGTCCTCCTCAACCCCGACACCGAAGTCCCGCCTGATGCTTTTTTCCGTATGACCCACTACCTGGACGCGAGGCCGGAAATCGGCATGGCTGGTCCTAAGCTGGTGCTGGAAGATGGTAGTCTGGACCTGGCCTGCCGCCGAAGCTTCCCGTCACCGACCGTCTCGCTCTACCGCTTTTCGGGCCTGTCGAAATTGTTCCCTACCCATCCACAGTTCGGGCGTTACAATATGACCTTTGCCGACCCGGACCAGGAACTTGAAGTCGATTCGGTGGTGGGGGCCTACATGCAGGTGCGGCGGGAAGCCATCGACGCCGTCGGCCTGTTGGACGAAACGTTCTTCATGTACGGAGAGGATCTGGATTGGGCTTACAGGATAAAGACCGCAGGCTGGAAGGTGTTTTACTATCCGAACGTGATCGTGAAACACATCAAGCGAGCGGCCAGCCGGAAGAGTCCGCGCGCGCAGTTCGAATTCAATCGCGCGATGCTCATCTTCTACCGGAAGCACTACCGGGTGACGACACCGATGTGGCTGCACACGCTGGTGCTGATGGGGCTGCTGCTCAAGGGCGGACCGGCGCTGCTGCCCGAGATTCGCAACCCCGCCTGAAGCTGCGGGCGCGGCTTGCCCGGTCAACCCACATGCGGACAGTGCTGAACGGGATGCTGCCTGTGCTGGACGTGACCGCCCTGACGGTCGCTTTCGTGCTGGGCTATCAGGCGCGCAACGCCCTGGACATCTTCGATATTCCTCTGAATCCGCCGACGCTGATGCAGTACGCCCCCACCTTGATTCTGCATGTCGGCACGACGATCATGATCCTGTATGCCTCTCGGCTGTATCATCTGCCGCGCGCGATCAGCCGCATCGACCAGATGCGCAACGTGCTCGGTGCGGTGACGCTGGGGTCCGTATTGGCGTTTGGTTTGCAGGCACTGATTCTGACGGCGGTCCTGCGCGGGACCCAGTTCCAGGTGGATTATCCGCGCAGCCTGTTCGTGTATGCCTGGTTGTTCAGCCTTGTGCTGGTCGAAGCGGGACGCGAACTGCATCGTATCCTGCGCACGGTTTTGCGACGGCGCGGCATCGACAACGAAAATCTGCTGATTATCGGCACCGGCAAGATCGCGCGCGATATTACGTCGCGTATCAAGAAACGCGAGGACCTGGGCTACAACCTGGTCGGCGTCGTCACCACCCGCAAACATGCGCGCACCAACGTCGCCGGGGTGCCGGTGATTGGCGAATACAACGATATTCCCGACCTGATCGATTATCACAGCGTCGAACAGGTGATTATCGCCCTGCCGGAAGCGCAGCGCACCGAATTGATTAATCTGATTACGATGTGCCAGCGCGGGCATGTCGATATTAAAGTTTACCCGGATATGTTCGCGTATATGGCCGGGGATTTGAACGTCGATGAACTGGGTGGCACGCCGCTGATTACCGTGCGCGACATCGCGCTGCGCGGTTGGAAGCTGAGCCTCAAGCGCGGGATGGACTTTTTTGGCGCGCTGCTGGGGATGGTGTTCTTCTCCCCGATGATGCTGCTAACCGCCCTGTTGATTCGCCTGGAATCCCAGGGGCCGATCTTCTACATTCAGGAGCGAATGGGCCTCGATGGACGGCCTTTCCCAATGATCAAATTCCGCTCGATGGGGATTGATGCCGAAGCGTCCGGCCCGGGCTGGACGGTTGCGGAGGACCCGCGCCGCACCCACCTGGGGCGCATCATGCGCCGCACTAACTGGGATGAAATGCCGCAGTTGATCAACGTCCTGCTGGGCCACATGAGTCTGGTCGGCCCGCGCCCGGAACGCCCGGTCTACGTGCGCGAATTCCGCGATCAGATTCCCCGCTACATGGAACGCCACCGCGAGAAGGCGGGCATGACCGGTTGGGCGCAGGTCAACGGCCTGCGTGGGGATACGTCGATTGCTGACCGGACCTCTTATGACCTATGGTATATTGAAAACTGGTCGCTGTGGCTGGATATTAAGATCATCCTGCGCACCTTTATGCTGTTGATCCTGCGCAAAGACAAGAACGCTTATTAGTCGTCCGCGCGCCGCCCATGCTCTGGACTCGCTGGCACGCTGAGATATTGAGACGCTTATGGATTTAAAGACTCTCGAAGATGCCATGCACGCCTTTGTCGAGAGCAAGGGCTGGTATGTTTCGGATTCCCCCCGCCCGCAGACTTCGCGCAACCTGGCAATTTCGCTGGTACTGGAAGCCAGCGAAGTGCTCGAACATTTCCAGTGGTCGGAAGCCGCGGATGTTCGTGACGAACTGGCTGCTGAATTGGCCGACGTGCAGTTGTACCTGCTCCAGCTCGCCAGCCTGAACGACATCGATCTGGGCCAGGCGGTGCTGGATAAGCTCGACGTGAACCGCCGGCGAACCTGGGACAAGCCGACATGACCGATGTGCCTGCGGAGTGGACGTGGCCGTTTTCGCGTTCGGAATTGATGGCGGGCCTGCGCCGCTATCTGGCCGCCAGTTCGCTGCGCCTGCTCGACATCAAAGTCATGCCGCTGCCGACCAGTATGCCGGGCATGTCCTCGCTGGCCGAGTCGGGCAGCCGCCTGAGCGCGATGGCCGTCGGCGTGCGTATCGAAGGGGACGACTTTGATCTGCCGCTGCTGCTGAAGGAACCACCGGTCAGCCGCAGTGGACACGTACTGCGGGCCATCGGCCAGCGCGAATACGGGGTGTATCGACGGCTTGCGCCGAACCTGCCGCTGCTGGTGCCGGGCCTCGTCGCCGGGGATGAGGTCGAAGGCTGGCTGATTCAGGAGGTCCTGACCGGCCTGCGCCCCGCCACGGAATGGACGGTGGAGGATTACGAGGAAGCGCTGCTCAACCTGGTGACGATGCACGACCGCTTCTGGGGCCTGTCCGACGTGCTGGTAACCTATCCCTGGCTGGCGCGCCCGCTGGGGGCCGATTTCGATGAAACGGTCGATGCTGCCGAAGATGCCGTTCAGACCCTGCGCCAGGAAGCCTCCCGCCCACAGATCGAACCGTATCTGGCTCTGTTCGACCGCCTGATCCAGTCCGCCGAAGCGATTGCCTACCCCCTGCGCCTGGAAACCGCGACGCTGACTCACGGCGACTACTGGCCGGGGAACATCGCCCGCCCGATTGATGGCCGCCAGATCGTGTTTGACTGGCAGTTGGCCGGAATCGGCCCGGCGATCATCGACCTGGTCAGCTGCGTGCAATCGACCCGGCTGCGCCTGGAACCCGCCATGCCCGTGGAGCGGATGATCGACTGCTACCGGGAACGTGCGGCGCAGTTGTTCGAGCCAGGGTGGGGCGACGAGGCGTTTGACCGCCTGTGGGATCATACGCTGCTGTGGCTGTTCCTGGCGCGCTGGCTGGGCCGGTTGGCGACCCTGCCCGCCGAAGAATATGTGCCGATGCATCAGCGCTTCCGCGCCGTGTGGCTGGAACCGGTCGCCGAAGCCGCCGCCCGCCGCCTGACGGAATCCTAAGTTCCCCATTCCTTCAGCCTGCATCTGATTTTGTCCTGCCGATTATTGCCGCCGCCGCCGAGGGGGGTATGGCGGCAGGGGTGGCAGGGCAGTCCTGGGTGTTCTGTAAACGTCCACAAGCGAGAAAGACTGACTGTGCGCATGAGGCCAGTGTAGCCGAAAATGAGGCGCACCGGGTGGAAATGTGTTCTGTTTTTGGCGGGATTGGACCGATGAAGATTCTCAGGCGTTAGCTACTTCTTATGCTCTAGTATATTGTTGGCTCGCTCAATGAATTCAGCGGACATCTCTTTCTCATTTTTCGAAGTTTTTGGGTGCGTTATGACTGCCTTGAACATTTCATTCGCCTTCTCGAACGCCCCTATTCTGAAATATAAGTGAGCTAGCTGAAAGATGGCGCTAGAGATTTCTGGTGCAATTGCTAAGGTCATTCTGTAATCTTCTATAGCTAAATAATATTCCCCCATATCTTCATACACTCGGCCTCTGTTAGAGTATACAAAGGGGTGGCCTGGCTCCAATTCAATCGTTCTTGTGAAGTCGGTTACGGCGCTGGATAGTTGGCCTAGATTTTGAAATGCTTTGCCTCGTATGAAATAGGCGTCGGACTTTTTGGGGAGGATACCGATAACTCGGTTAGTAGCTTGAATAGCTTTCTGATACTCATGTTGCTCAAGAAAAGTCTTTGCTTGGGCTAGTTCAGACAATGCATTGCTTATTTCTTGATCAGAATGTTTTACTTCTGGATGCAATATGTCTCTCAGTGCCGGAACAACAGGGATGGCAGTCAATACTAACGTCGTAACAACCAGCAAAGTTGTTGTGAATTCATTGCTAAAAGGGCTGGTTTTGCCGACATAGGTTGCGATCGCAATCACAACTACCGCAGCCACAATTAGCAGAATGGTGATTACAAAGATAATTTTTCGTGTTCTGGACAAACCATTGAGCATAGTAGAACTCTCTGTTGGTCTGAACTAAGTAGGTTGCTCTGATTCTGAATTTCGGTCTATCGGATGAGGAATAGTCTCGTCGAGGTCGTTGATGAAAAATCTTGCTAAGTCTCCTGACTTCAAATCGCTGTCGTCATGACCAAGATCTTTGCGAAGTGCCCTGAGAATATTCTCAAATTCGAAAATTATCGTTCTCGCATCTGCTGTACCCTCAGCAGACACACGCCTGAACCTTGACCAACTTGAAACTACCTCGGCATCAGCCCAGATTATTAAAGCTGGGGTTAGATCACGTAAATGCTGAACAACTTCGTTTGTGTTATCATTTTTCATTTGACCCTGGTTCTTTCCAGATTTTCTACCAACACTTTCAGAAGTATTCTTATATAACGCTCCAAACGCGATCTGTATGAATTGCTCATAGATAGGAACTTTCTTCGCTCGAATCTGCTGTTCAATATTCTGAGTTTGCTCAGTGCGTTTCGACCAAACCACAGTAAAAACAGAAATTACGGCAGCCCCACCTGCTGTAACAATAGCAGCTGTAATATCATTATTGAGCAAAGTGACCGCCAAATATAATGCACCCAGCATCAGAGTTATGAGACCAAGGTAGAAGATTAGACGTAATAGGAATCCGAGTATTCTTCGCATAACAAGCGCATTCTTTCTATTATAGATCATTTAATTTATTGTACACAACGACTATAAGAATATAATAAGATGAATGTATGTTTTATAATAATTTTTGAATAGACTATACTAATCGTGTAATTGTTATATGATTTTAATTCTATCGCAACTGGTATGCTGCTCACCTTGCAGCTATTTGTGATACAATCTCCCCGCGATTGCATAGTCACCCAACCATCCTCAAGGCAAACCCCGATGCGCATGAGCCAGTTGTTCAGCCAGACCCTGCGAGATGCCCCCGCCGAGGCCGAAATTCCCAGTCATCAACTGCTGCTGCGGGCAGGTTTTATCCGCCAACTGGCCGCCGGGGTGTTCACCTATCTGCCGCTGGGCTGGCGGGCGCTGCGCAAAATCGAGGTGGTTATCCGCCGCGAGATGGATGCCATCGGCGGGCAGGAAATCTCCATGCCGGTGGTGCATCCCGCCGACCTGTGGAAAGAATCGAACCGCTGGTACGAGATCGACGAGTCGCTGGCGCGCTTCGAGGATCGCGGCGGTCGCGACATGGTGCTGGCGATGACGCACGAGGAAGTCATCACCGATCTGGTGCGCAAGGAAATCCGCTCCTACCGCCAGCTTCCGGCGCTGCTCTACCAGATCCAGACCAAGTGGCGCGACGAAGCCCGCCCCCGTGCCGGGCTGATCCGCGTGCGCGAGTTCCTTATGAAGGACAGCTACAGCCTGGATGTGGACGAGGCCGGTTTGGATACACAGTACCGCGCACATTATCAGGCCTACTTCCACATCTATCACCGCTGCGGCCTGCCGGTGATTGCGGTGGCATCGGATACGGGGATGATGGGCGGCAAGCTGGCGCACGAATTCATGTACCTGACGCCCATCGGCGAGGATACGCTGCTGACCTGCGCGGCCTGCGGTCATGCGGCCAACCGGGAAATCGCGCGCTTCCGCAAGCCGGCTGCCGTGGAGGAGACTCCGCTGCCGGTGGAGAAGGCCGCCACGCCGGACACGACCACCATCGACGCGCTGGCAAAGCTGCTCGACATTGCCCCGGCGCGGACGGCCAAGGCGGTCTTCCTGATGGCGACTGTGATGGAG
>JAIOHO010000055.1 GCA_019912905.1 Anaerolineae bacterium | reverse complement strand
GGCGAAAAACTTGCCAGCGTGCGCGTGGTCGGCATCCCCGTGCTTGAACTCGATCATGACCGTGAGCGCACCATCCAGGCGACCGTCGAGCAGGGCTGGAAGGCCATCAAGGAAGATCGCGCCGATTCGCTCATCGTGGGCTGCATGAGCATGGGCTTTCTGGAGATTGCCGAGGCCGCGGGTGAAGAGCTGGGCGTGCCGTTCCTGAATCCGGCGCGGGTGGGCCTGAAATTTGCCGAGGCGACCGTAGGCGCAGGGCTGACCCACTCCCGGCGGGCCTATATGACCCCACCCAAACTGGCGATGGGCAAAGTCCAGTCTGCGCTGGACCTGTTGGTCGGGTAGGGGGATATTGTGGCGGATTATGTAGTCACCGGCGCGACCCTGATTGATGGCACTGGCGCTGAGCCAGTAGCCAATGCTGCACTTTTTGTGCATGATGGTCGGGTGGCCTGGGCTGGGCCGATGAATCAGCTTCCAGCGGAGGTGCGGAAGGCCGATGAAGTCGATGCCGCTGGCCGCTGGGTCATTCCCGGTCTGATTGATGCGCACGTGCACATCTGCTGGAATGGCCGTGAAAGTGTGCTCGACCTGATCCATCGCGACCGCGATCTCATCATCCTGGAAGCGGTCGATACCGTCCGTCGGATTCTGGAAACCGGGACGACGACCGTGCGCGATATTGGCGGGCACGATTACGTCGAAATGTCGATCCGCAAGGCGATTACCGCAGGGCACATCGCGGGGCCGAGGATGCGAACTTCTGGCAAGGTGATTGCTATGACCGGCGGCCATGCTTACTTTATCGCCCGCGAAGCCGATGGGCCGGATGACGTGCGACGGGCCGCGCGCGAACAGATCAAAGCGGGGGCCGATACGGTCAAACTGATGGCGACCGGCGGGGCGGCGACTCCGGGCCAGGACGTCATGGCAAGCCAGTTGACGGTAGAAGAGCTGGCCGCGGCGGTGGGCGCGGCGCACGCGATGGGCCGCACGGTCGCGACCCACTGTCACGGCACGGGCGGGATCAAAAACTCGGTGCTGGCAGGCGTGGACTCGATCGAACATGGCACTTACCTTGATGAAGAAACAGCGGATCTGATGGTCGAACGCGGCACCGCGTTGGTGCTCACCCAGGGTGTGGCCCGACCCGACCCGGACAAAGTGCCGCCCGGACAGCAGGCCGAGTATGAACGCCTCGAAAAAATCTTCGATGCACTCACCGAACGCACTCGCCAATCCATCCAGATTGCCCGCGAAAAGGGTGTCTTAATCGGTTCCGGCACGGATGCCGGGGGCAATGCCCTTGCGCCGCATGATTTCAGTATGGCGCGCGAACTGGAGTGCCTGGTCGAGGGCGGCTTTACCCCCCTGAAGGCGCTGACGATCGTTACGCGGAACAATGCCGGTATCCTGCGCTGGACAAACGAACTGGGCACTCTGGAACCCGGCAAACTGGCGGACTTTGTGATCCTCAACGCCGATCCCCTGGACAATATTCGCAACGTTCGTCAGATCCATGCCGTCTATAAAGGCGGCACGCGAATCTGATCGCCCTGTCGAAAACAACTAATAGGAGGAGGTGACTTATCGTCGGAAAGCCAGAGCCAACCACCTGTGTCATTCGTTACAATCGTGTAAGCCGAAAAAGTTCAGTGGAGCGCAAATGATGAAGTGGCAACGTTCTTACAAGCCTTTGCTATCGGTACTGGTGCTGGCCGTGGTTCTGCTGGGGTTGACCAGCGTGGCCTTCGCCCAGTCAGGCGCACCGGTCGATCCGATCGTCGTGCTTTCCAATACTCAGGCGGAAGACCCGATCGAATTTGAAACGACCCGCCTGCTGGTCGAAAACATGCGTCAGTTGGGCCTGCAAGTCGAGCACAAAGCGGTGCCCTGGGCGCAGTATTCGGATACCGTGTGGTTCAACCGGCTGGAAACCCCTGAGGCTGAAGGCGGCACCGGTTGGCAGATGACCGCCTGGCGCATGGTTGCCCGCCCGGAACGGATGGACCCCGATGAATTCGTATTCAACCTGTTCCATTCTTCGACGGCAGAGTCCGGCTACAACTTCGTGGGTTACATTAACCCGGCTTATGATGCCCTGGCCGAAGCCCAGCGCGGCGAAACCAATCAGGACGCCCGTCGCGAGGAAATCTTCCAGGCACAGGAACTCATCGCCAATGACGTGCCCTACATCTATGTGGCGCACCCCAGCCTGCCGCAGTTGGTCCGTACCGACATCTGGGACCCCGAATCGATCGTGGATGCGCAGGGGATCGGCATTCAGAACTTCTGGACCTGGACGGGCATGACGCCGCTGGGCGACCAGAAGACCATTATCACCAATACGGGCGATGATCTGATCTCCATCAATCCGCTGTATATCGCTGGCGACGCGCCCTCACGCATCACCGAACTGGTCTGGGACCGCCTGATGCGCATCGGCGCGGACGGCCTGGCACAACCCTGGGCCGCTGAGTCGGTGGAATGGGAAGACGAAACCAATGTGATCATCAAACTGCGCTCGGGCATGATGTGGCACGATGGCGAGCCGGTGACCGTTGATGATGTCAAGTTCTCATTTGAGGTCCCCAACTCCGGCGAATCCCCGATGTATGCGCCCTTCACACGCCGCATCACCAACATTGAGATTCTGGATGACAGCACCCTGCGCTTCACGCTGAATGAGCCGTGGGTGGCCTTCGAAGTGGCATCGCTGGCAAAAGTCAATCTGATCCCGAAGCATATCTGGGAGCCGCTGATCACCGATCTGATGACCAAAGAGGATAACGCAGAAGGTCTGACGATTGACCAGGCTCCGGCGATTGGTTCCGGCCCCTTCAAGTTCGTGGACTGGAAAGAGGGCGAGACCGCCATCCTTGAAGCCAACAAAGAGCACTTCTCGCCGCCGAAGGCCGATGGCTGGGTCATCAAAATCCTGCCCAATCAGGAATCCGCTCTGGGCCAGATTCAAACCGGTGAACTGAACTTCCTGCGCGAATGGGAAGGCGACTCTCAGGTGCTGCAAGAAGTGGCTGATGCGGACCCGAACATCACGCTGTACGCCAGCCCGGACCTCGGCTTCCGTTTCTTTGCCTTCAATCTGCGCTTCCCGCCCTTTGACAATGTCGCTCTGCGGCAGGCGGTGGCGCACGTGATGCCGAAGGACTCGATTGTCAAGAACATCTTCAAAGGTTTCGCGGTGCCAGCCGATTCGTATGTGTCGAAGGCGATCGACTACTGGCACGATCCCAATCTGCCGCAGTACAACTTCAGCATCGACGAAGGTCGTCAGGTGCTGACGGATGCGGGCTTTACCTGGGACGCAGAAGGCATGCTGCACTACCCGGCACAATAACTGGCGGCTGTGATACAGGAATCCGCCATGAGGGAGGGCTGTTTCTGGCCCTCCCTCACGAACAGGAGGATTTGATGCGACGGGGTTTATGGCTTTATATCGGCGGACGGCTGCTGCAAAGCTTACTGGTCCTGTGGGTGGTAGTGACCATCCTGTTTCTGTTGTTCCGGCTCGCGCCGGGCAACCCGCTGACCGCTTACATCGATACGACCTTTGGTGAAGAACAGCAGACGGCGCTGATGGCCCGCTTTGGCCTGGACCGCCCCCTGCACGAACAATACCTGATCTACCTGGGCAATTTGTTGCGCGGCGACCTGGGGGATTCATTCCGCTATGGCGGCACAGTCGTCGATCAGATTATGGAAGTGCTGCCTAACACCCTCTATCTGACTCTCACTTCGCTGGTTGCAGCCTATCTGGTTGGGGTGATCGGGGGCATCTTTATGGCGGCGCGCCGTGGAACCCGCACCGAGAAGGTGGGCATCATCTTTACGCTGATGACGCGCGCGGCCCCGGAATTCTGGATCGGGATGATCCTGCTGGCCGTGTTCGCTTTCAAGCTGCGCTGGTTTCCCTCGTCGGGAACGGCTGCGGCAGGCACGATTTACTCCAGCGAAATCGAAAAGCTGCTGTCGCCTGATTTCTGGCAGCACATGATTCTGCCGACCTTCACCCTGGCGCTGTACCTGCATGGCCTGCCGCTGCTGCTGATGCGCTCGAATATGCTGGAAGTCATGGATCAGGATTTTATTACGATGGGGCGGTTGGCCGGTTATTCCGAACGGCGGCTGATGATCCGCCATGCCGCCCGTAACGCACTGCTGCCGGTCATGACCGCGCTGACTTTGGGTGTGGGCTATTCTATCGGCGGCAATGTCGTGATCGAGAACGTCTTCGCCTGGCCGGGGCTGGGCCGTCTGCTGGTGCGGGCGGTCACCACGTCCGATTATCCGCTGGCACAGGGCGCGTTCTTTATTATCGCGGTCATTATCGTGATACTCAACTTCTTTGCAGACGTGGTGTACGGTCTTCTGGACCCCCGTGTAGGATCTTCCGATCAGGCCAAGGCGTCGTAAGACGCAGGTGATGGAGAACGACTATGCTTCCGCAGACACAGAACGTGGAATCGGCTGCGGCCTCGGCCCCGATCTTTGAGCGGCCAACCGATTCGTTCCTATCCCAATTTGCGCGGACGAATCTGGAAGTCTTTCAGCGCGACCGGCTGGCGCTGGCAGGTCTGATCATCCTGACGTTTTTCGTTCTGGTGGCGATTCTGGCACCGGTGATTGCCCCCTATGATCCGCTGCAAGTCATCGAGGAAGATGGCATCTGGCTGTCCAATGAAAAGCCCGCGCCAGAGTATCCGCTGGGGACGACCAACCTGGGCCGCGACATCTTCTCGCAGTTGGTGTTCGGCTCGCGCGCGGCGCTGCTGGTCGGCTTTTCGGCGGCCATCGCAGTTTCGGTGATCGGTACGGTGGTTGGTCTGCTGGCGGGCTATTATGGCGGTTGGGTGGATACGATCCTGATGCGCTTGGCGGACATTGCCTTTGGCATCCCCTTCCTGCCATTTATCATCGTACTGGCTGCGTTTATGGAGCCGAACATCTGGAACGTGGTCATCGCCATGTCGCTGCTGCTGTGGCGCGATACAGGCCGTGTGATTCGCTCGCAGGTACTGGTGATCAAAGAACAGGCTTTTGTCAGCGCGGCTCGGGTATCAGGCGCGAGCAATCTGCGCATCATCTTTATGTACATCGCGCCCAGCATCCTGCCGCTGTCATTCCTTTATGGCTCGCTGGCGATTGGCTGGTCGATTCTGACCGAAGCCAGTGTGAGCTTCCTCGGCTTTGGCGACCCGAACGTCGTCAGTTGGGGCTTCATGCTTCAGGATGCCTTCAATTCCCAGGCGCTGTCGCGCGGCGCGTTTTACTGGATCATTCCGCCAGGCGTGTGCATTATGCTGACCGTGATGGCCGGATTCTTTATCGGGCGGGGCTATGAGGAAGTGTTGTTCCCACGCCTGCGCCGGATGTAGGAGGGCGGGATTATGTCGCTGCTGGAAATTCGTAATCTGAGCGTGATCTATCGTACCCCAAACGGCCCGGTCCGGGCGGTGGACGATGTCTCGCTCAATGTTGAACAGAAGGAACACCTGGGCATCATCGGTGAGTCGGGCTGTGGAAAAACGACCCTGATTCGCGCACTGGTGCGGGTGCTGCCGCGCAACGGGGAAATCGCTTCCGGGGAAATTCGCTTTAAAGGGCGTAACCTGGTCGAGCTGTCGGCTCAGGAGATGCGTGAACTGCGCTGGCGCGAGATTGCGACCGTGCCGCAGGCTTCCATGGATGCGCTCGACCCGGTGCAGCGAGTCGGACGCCAGTTGGAAACGATCCTGCGTGTGCGCGGCGGGCGTGACCCTCGTGCGGCTAAACGTCGGGCCGCCGACCTGTTCGATCTGGTCGGCCTGGATACGGGACGGCTGGAAAATTATCCCCACGAATTCTCTGGCGGGATGAAGCAGCGCGCGGTGATTGCTATGGCCCTGGCATTGGACCCCAGCCTGCTCATCGGCGACGAACCGCTGACTGCTCTGGATGTGATCGTGCAGGATCAGGTTCTGGAGGTGTTTAAGCGGCTGGAAACTGAGCTGGACCTGACGGTGATGCTGGTGACGCACGACATTTCGGTGGTCGCGCAGGTCTGCGATACCGTGTCAGTCATGTACGCCGGACGCGTGGTCGAACAGGCCCCGGCACAGCCCTTTTTCGAATCCCCCTATCATCCCTACAGCCTGGGCTTGCAGCAGGCCTTTCCAACTCTGGTCCGGCCCAAAGAGGTGCTGGTGTCGATCGAGGGCTATCCCCCGGATCTGCATACGCCGCCGACCGGCTGCCGCTTTGCCGAGCGCTGTCCATTCGCCCAACCGCGCTGCTATGAAGTGGACCCGCTGCTGGAAGACATCGCGCCCGATCATCACGCCGCCTGCCTGCGCGCCGATGAAATGGATGTGCTGAGAGCACAGGCTTTGCAGCCCCAGACCTGGCAGAATACCGAAGCAGCCCGGCAGTATGTGCTCAACGGCGGGCGAATGGCGCAGTCGAGTCAAACCGAAACGGCTGTTCGAGCGACCAATGGGAACGGCAGCACGTTTATGGAAGTGCGCGGTGTATCCAAGCGCTATCATATTGGCGGCGGCCTGGCGGGGCTGGTGCGCGGCGAGAAACCGCAAACCGTCTATGCCGTCAACGAGATTTCGTTTACCCTCAAGCGGGGTGAGAGCCTGGGGCTGGCCGGAGAATCCGGCTGCGGAAAATCGACCACCGGGCGGCTGCTGGTCAAGCTGCTGAACCCCAGCGAGGGGCAGATTGTTTTTGATGGGCGCGATTTTTCGGCGATGTCCGGCGAGGACCTGAAAGACTTCCGCCGCCGCGTGCAGCTGATGTTTCAGAACCCATTTGAGGCGCTGAATCCCCGTTTCACGCTCTATCGCTCCCTGTCGGAGCCGCTGCTGATTCACGGCTGGAAGGATGAACGGGCGCGGCAGGCCCGGATTCTCGAAA
>JAIOHO010000556.1 GCA_019912905.1 Anaerolineae bacterium | reverse complement strand
GGTAAAGAAGGCCGCGACCGGACGTTCAAAGGCGAACAGCGAAACGGTGATGGCGATCCAGCCGCGCCCCGCCGTCATATTGTCGAGAAACTGGCTGAGAACCCCGACCGACAGGAAGGACCCGGCCATGCCCGCCAGCATCCCGCTGAGGGTCAGCGCAAAGATTTGTACGCGGGTGACATTGATGCCTACGGACTCGGCGGCTTCCTTGTTTTCACCGACCGCGCGGATGTGGCGGCCAAACTGGGTGCGAAACAACAGTACCCAAACCAGGAACACCATCAGCCAACTGATATAGATGATGATCTGGTAACCGCTCAGCAGCGGGCCGATGACCGGAAAATCTTTGATAATCGGCAGGTGGATGGTCGGCAGGCTGCGGATGCTGGGGTCGGCCAGGGTGCCGAACGCGCCGAAGCTGACGCGCATGAAGAACACCGTGCCGTTGGCGATCAGCAGATTCACCGCCAGCGCCAGGATGATCAGATTGATTTTGATGCGCAGGTACAGGATGGCAAAGATCAGGCCGAGAATGCCGCCGGAGATCGTGGCCGCGATGACGCCGACCAACGGATCATAACCGGTCTGGTAGAGGACCGCGACCGCGATGAACGCGCCCAGCAGCATTTTGCCTTCGATCGCCAGGTTAAGTACCCCGGCGCGGCTGGCGATGAGTGCGCCAAGCGAGCCAAGGACGAATGGTGTGGACAGGCGGATGCTGCTCTGCACCAGGGTCGGCGACAGGCCAAAAAAGAACACGACTGCAATCACGACGCCGATGAGGATCAACCCGATGCGTAGTTGGCGCTGGTGTTGGTTGAGGAAGTCGAGCATGTCAGTCTCCGCCTTCCGGGTGCGGCACTGCGGCGGCGGGTTGGAGCCGGACGCGCAGCCGGGCGATGGTTTCGCGGATGTAGGTTTCCATCGAGCTAAACAGAATCATGAAGCCAATAATGATGCCCCCAAGCTGGCGCGGTAAATTCTCAAACTGGAGGTTGATCGCGCCCTGGTCGAGGCCGGCAAACAGGCAGGCCACCGCCAGGATTCCGCCGATGGATTCACGCCCGAGGATGGCGACCAGCACCCCATCAAAGCCGGTGCCGCTGGTGGCGAACCCATCGACCAACCGCCGCTCGACGCCGAGGATCATAATCGCTCCGGCCAGACCGCTGAGCGCGCCGCTGATGAGCATGGCCCGCATGACAGCCCTTTCAGAGCGAATACCGCCGAAGCGCGCAAACAGGCGCGACCCCTGGGTCATGCGCTGCTCATATCCGGCTGTGGTGCGGTTGAGATAAAACCAGACCAGCCCGGCGGCCAGCAGTGCGATAATCAGTCCGATGCCGATACGCGCCCCGCTGAACCAGCTAATGTCTGGCAGCAGTCCGCGGTTAAAGGGGATCAGCCAGGCCGTGTCATCAATGCGTTGGGTGCGGGCCACATTGTTGAAATCCGTCCGCAGGGGCGAATTGATCATGTAGGTCACGAATTGGACTGCCAGCGCGTTCAGAATAATCGTGCTGATCAGTTCATTGACGTTTAGCCGGACCTTGAGATACCCGGCAATCCACGAATAAGCCGCCCCGCACAGCATGGCGACTGCGATGGCGACCGTCGGAATCGTCAGGCGCATCAGGAGCAGCAGCGGCTCCGAGGCGCTGTCGGGCGTGGTACCGGTGGCCGCATAAATCTGCTCCGGCAGCCAATAGCCCAGGAAGGCGGCAGCCAGTGCGCCGAGGTTGAGCTGGCCGTCCATGCCGATACTGAACATCCCGGCTTTAAAGGCAATTGTGGCTGACAGCGCTGTTAAAATCAGCGGGGTAGCCCGCTCCAGGACGATTGCCAGTTTGTGGCCTTTTTCCCCATAGGTCGGTGCGAAATACTGGGTGACACTGCCATCGTCGTTTTCCACCGGCAGGACGAGGAGGTTGCTGAATGTCTCGCAGCCTACGGGTCCAAAACCTTCGCAGAACATCAGCGAATAGGTTGGAATCGGGTCCTTCCCGGCGATGACGACGAAGATGCTGCTGACGGCCAGGCCGAGGATCACTGCGGCAACCGGCAGCGCGACCCCATCCAGAATCTGGCGCAAGCGCCCGCTCATGAGACCGCCTCCAGGGTGGTTATCTGCCCACCAGCCATCAGAATGCCGACGTTCTCTTCCGTCGCTTCCTGAATGTCCAGGACACCCATAATCCGGCCATCGAACATGACGGCGATCCGATCGCTGAGGGAGAAGATTTCATCCAGTTCGACGGACACGAGCAGAATCGCTGCCCCGGCATCACGCTCCGTGACCAGAGTCTTATGCACGAACTCGATGCTGCCGACATCCAGACCTCGGGTCGGCTGATTGGCGATGATGAGATGCGGGCTGCCTTCCAATTCTCGACCCAGCACGATCTTCTGGAGATTGCCACCGGAAAGGGTACGGATTTCACCGCCCACCCGCGCCGAGCGCACATCAAAGGCCTGGATGATCTTGCGGGCTAGCTCACGCACCGGCGCAAATCGAAAGATTCCCCGCCGGGAAAAGGGTGGTGATTCGTAGGCGGAGACAATGACATTTTCATCCAGGTTGGTGTTCAGGTTCAGGCCCATCGCCATGCGGTCTTCCGGCACATGCGCCATCCCCTGCTGCCGCCGCGAACGCACCGATTCATGGGTGATGTTGACCCCGGCCAGGTGGATGCGGCCACCATCGACTGCCCGCAGCCCGGCAATCGCCTCGACCAGTTCTGTCTGACCGTTGCCGCTGACTCCGGCGATCCCCAGGATTTCACCGCGCCGAACTTCGAAGCTGGTACCAAATACAGCGGGAATCCCCCCGGCACCGGCCACCAGCAAATCCTCGACTTTGAGGACGATTTCGCCGGGCTGCGCCGGAGACTTATCCACCTGAAGGATGACCTCGCGCCCAACCATCAGGTTTGCCATATCGCGCACGCTGACGTCGGCTACCTCATGAGTTGAAATCATCCGCCCGCGGCGCATCACAC
>JAIOHO010000555.1 GCA_019912905.1 Anaerolineae bacterium | reverse complement strand
CTTCGACCGCGCGGCTGAACCTGCGCCTGTTCTTCAACGTGACCGGTCTGCTGCTGCTGGTGTTCAGCGCCGGGCTGCTGGCGCACGGCATCCACGAGTTTCAGGAAGCCGGCGTGCTGATCGTCATTCAGGAACATCTGTGGGATACGAACGCGATTATCGATGAGACCTCCACGCTGGGCACGCTGCTTCAGACTCTGGTCGGCTACAATGCCAACCCGTCCCTGCTGGAAGTGATCGGTTACTGGTTGTACTGGGGCCTGGTCCTGTTCGGGATGCGCTGGCTGGTCGATCGGCGTGTGGCCCGCAAGGTGGCGGTGATTCAGACTGCGTAAGCTCCTCCTCTCACGGATTGGATGTCAGGGAATGGGCAGGGTCGGGCAGCGCTCGGCCCTGTTTTGATACCTGCCCCTGATGCGCAAGGCCCGTAGAGTCTCATCATCGGGTGGCTGACTCCAGCGTTTCGTGGACTAATTGCTGCGGGTTCAGGACGCGGGTAAAATTCAGGAACTTACGCTGAACACAGGTGACCCATGTTGACCAACCCGCTTGCGATCAAACAGACCAGCGCCAGCTACCGCTGGGTGATGCTGGCCTTGTGTGCTCTGACGCCCCTCTGTGTCGTCACCCTGCCGAATATGTCCCTGCCGCCGCTGTTTGCCACCATCAGCAGCGATCTTGGTCTGTCGCTGGTGGAGATTGGCACGATCTGGGGCATGGGGTCCTTCACCGGGATTTTCTTTTCGCTCATCGGCGGGACCCTGGGGGATCGTTTCGGGACGCGAACCACCCTGTTTGCAGCCTGCCTGCTCAGCGGCGTGTTCGGCCTGGCGCGCAGCTTTGCGGTGGATTTCACGACGCTGTTGATCACCGCACTGTTATTTGGCGTCGTCCAGGCGATCATCCCGATCATGCTCTTTAAGGTCATTCGTCAGTGGTTTCCCACCGAGCAGCTTGGAATGGCGAGCGGCGTGACTTCGGCGGGCTTTGCCAGCGGCCTGATGCTTGGCCCCCTGATCAGCACCAGCGTACTGGCCCCGGCACTGGGCGGCTGGCGGCAGGTGCTCGTGTTTTATGGCGGCCTTGCGATCCTGTTGAGCGTTGTCTGGCTGGTGGTGCATCCGCCTGAGCCGAAGACCGATGCGGCCTCCAAGCCGCGCATCGGGCTGCGGGCGAGTTTGCAGCACGTCGCTCAGCTGCGCAACCTGTGGATTCTGGGGATCGGCGGGTTGGGGATCAGCGGCTGTTTCAACGGCTTTACCGGCTATCTGCCGACATACCTGAAGGCCATCGGCTGGGCCAACCTGGACGCCGACCGCGCCCTCTCCGCGTTCTTCCTGGCGAGTCTGACGGCGGTGGTGCCGCTGTCGATCCTCTCCGACCGCTTTCATCTGCGGCGCGGATTTCTGATTTTCGCAGCGCTCGTCCTGGCGATTGGCATCGGATCGCTGACGTTCGTCGAAGGCGCGCTGATTGTCGTGGTGGTTGGCCTGACCGGGTTTGTGTTCGATTCGTTCATGGCGATTCTGAACGCGAGCGTGCTGGAAGTCGAAGGGGTGGGCTATCTGTATGCCGGGACCGCGCTTGGCTTTTCCAACATGATTCGCAACCTGGGATCGACCTTCTCGCCGCCGGTCGGCAACGCCTTAGCGAGCCTGGGCCTGAGCATCCCCTTCCTGTTCTGGGGCGGTATGGCGCTGTTTGCCTGCCTGATGTTCGCCTTCGTCCTCAAGTCGAAAAAGGCCGCTGTGCCGGAGGCGGAGCCGGTGGCGGTGGGGTAGCGGGCAACTCGTCAAGATGACGCTGCGAAGAGTCCGTATTCTCTTTCTTGTTCTGGTTGGCTTGGTTCTGGCTTATGTTATTTATGCCACCTTGCCATTCATTCTGCCTTTAGGTAACAGTTGTCCGCCCTCTGAGCCACAAAGATTGAATGACTTTATTAACGATTTTGTGCTTCCCTCCAGCGCACGCAATCTATGGACGGACTGCAAGTCGTTCAAAGGATTTGTCGTTCAAGTGCGGTTTGAAGTTAATCCTGGCGAACTTGATCTGTTCGTTTCAAACACCAAAATAGCTCCACCATTGGCTTCTACTGGTAAGCCAGAGTCAATGGGGTTTTTGGATGAGGCCATCCAAGCTGAAGTCAGCCGAGTTGATACTTACCTTTATGGCAGATACAGCGGGGATGATTGGTGGGAAGAACTACTGGTGGATACAGCCGACCCTGTGAATTATGTCATTTACTATGTTGTCGGCGCAGGCTGAATGGTTTTTACGCCGCAGGCTCAAAGCCGTGCGGCTAGTGGCAGATTGGGAAGCCTGCTCGAAGCAGGCTGAAAACAGCAACACAGGTTACAAGCCTCATTCGCAGGGCTTGCCCCAAAATTCTAGCTTTGCGCGCCTTTGCATTCTCTGCGCCTTTGCGTTAAATCTCTTCTTTATAATCCCTTCGCCTTGGCCTCATTCCACAGCGCGTCGAGTTCCGCCAGCGGGTGATCGGCAATCTGCGCGGGTCAATGGGCGTCCGTGCTCTCGTTGGGGGTTGTGCCATCGGCCCGCCATTGGTCTTTCGGTAAGATCCACTGGAACGCAGGCTGGGATGTGGAAATATTCAGCGCAGCCTGCACGATCGGGTCACAGATCTCCAGTCCGTGATCGCTGTTCGTCAGGATGAGGACCGCAGTGCGCCGGGTCGGATGGATCACCATAAAATTGCGATACCCTGGATTGGCTCCCCAATGCCAGAGCGTTTTTTCGTGGTAGTCGTGGTGCTGAATTCCCCAGCCGAGACCCCAACTCAATCCCTCCTGTTCCCCGACCGGGACCTGAGCGGTGCCAATCTCCGCCAGAAGATCATCGGGCTGGCTCAGGAATGCGCGCACAAAGCGGGCGTAATCTGTAACACTGCTGTGGAGGCTGTAGGCTGCGTTGGCGACAGTCGGGCGATCACGGTCCATTTCACGGCCATTGGTATCATGCCCATCCGCCAGCGTGTTCTCAAAGGCTGCCTGCCAGACGTAGCTGCTGGTACGCAGGGCCAGCGGCGTAAATACCCGAGCCTGCATCACGGTGTCGAGGTCTTGCCCGGTGAGCTGCTCGACGACGTGTTGCAGATACCAGAAGCCCTCACCGGAATAGGAAAACCGGCTGCCCGGCGGCGACTCGATCGGCAGGGGCACGTCGTCGAAATGCCCTTTGCTGTGATCCCGGCCAGGCCGCCAGTTGGGGAAGCCCGCGCTGTGACTGAGAACGTGGCGCGCAGTGATCTGGTCGATACGCGCATCATGAGTGAGGTAGGACCGGGGGAGATAATAACTCAGGGGCGTATCCAGGGCGAGGAGGCCGCTTTCCACCAGTTGGAGCACCGCATAGGCAAACAACGGCTTGCTCAGGGAAGCCATCTGAAAGACGGTGTGCTCTGAGACCGGTTCCTGGCTGGCTGTGCTGCGGACCCCAAAGCCCTTCAGATAGGCAATATCACCCTGCTCGATGACCGCAATCGCCAATCCGGGCACCTGCGCCATTGGCATCTGCTGGCGGATGCCCTGCTCCAGGTGGTGAACGTTCACAATCCCTGTGCCTTCGCTTCGTTCCACAGGGCGTCGAGTTCGTCCAGCGGGTGATCGGCCAACTGCGTGCCGCCGGCGCGCACCTGCTCCTCGATGTAGCGGAAGCGGCGGTAGAACTTGACATTGGCTTCGCGCAGGGCCGTCTCTGGCTCGATCTTCAGCCAGCGCGCCCAGTTGACCAGCACGAAGAGCAGATCGCCCATTTCCTCGGCCTGCTCCTCCAGCGTGACGGCGGCCAGCAGTTCGTCCAGTTCCTCGCGGAACTTGGCGATGACGTCATCGACCCGCGGCCAGTCGAAATTCACCTTGGCGGCCCGGGCCTGATATTGGTTCGCCAGCAGCAGCGCCGGGAGCGCGGGCGGGATGCTGTCGAGCAGGTATTCGTCGGGCTTGCCGTTGTCGGCTTTCTCCTGGCGTTTGAGTGCTTCCCAGTTGGTGACGACCTGATCGGGATTGTCGGCGCTCACGTCGCCCCATACATGCGGATGGCGGCGGATCATCTTGGCGTTGACGTAGCGCAGCACGTCCGGCATCTTAAATTCGCCATCGTCGATGGCGATCTGCGTATGCAGGATGATTTGCAGCAGCAGGTCGCCCAGTTCTTCGTAGAGCGCGTCGGTATCGCCGGATTCGATGGTGTCGAGCACCTCGTAGGCTTCTTCGATCAGGAACTGCCGCAGCGATTCGTGCGTCTGCTTACGGTCCCAGGGGCAGCCCTCCGGCGCGCGCAGGTGGGCGATGATCTCCTGAAACTGCTCGAAGCTGGACATCTCGCCCAGGGCCGGGACGAACAGGCTGGTCATGTGGCTGATGTGTGCGCTGCGGTCGATCTCATACAGCGGCAGCGTTTCGACCAGGGCTTCAGGCGTCCCGGCGGCGTGAATCAACTGCACCGGGAAGTCGTCGGGATACTGGTTCATCAGCGTCAGCTTAACATCTGAAGCCACGCGCTGGCTGTACACC
>JAIOHO010000554.1 GCA_019912905.1 Anaerolineae bacterium | reverse complement strand
GTTGTATACCCTGCCGGGCAGCGGAACCGCCGGGCAAGCGCCTGCGGCAGCGGCCAATGTGCCGCCTCCGACTGGTTATCAGATTACGGCAGCGGATTCGCTGAACATTCGCAGGGGTCCGGGGACGAGTTTCGCAGTGGTCGGCAAAATGCTTTTCGAGGCGCAGGCGGATGTGCTGGGCCGCGATGCCAGCTCGGTCTGGTGGCAGATCGACTATCAGGGCGTGGTCGGCTGGGTCAGCGCGCGCTATGGCCGCATCCAGCCGGATGCCAATATCAATCGTATTCCCGTTTCGGGGTAGTCGGCTCATCTACAGGAGGGCAACCCATGAATCTCAACATCGGGCAGTTGATCGTCTGGGTGGTCATCGGAGCGCTGGCGGGCACGCTGGCGAGTATATTGTTCTATCGCACGCGCACGCGGGTCAGCGAGTTAAGCAATATCATCCTGGGCCTGCTGGGGGCGCTGCTGGGCGGGGCACTCTTCAGTTTCCTCAACATCAACCTGGGCCTGCCGACGCTGGCCTTTCGCGTCGATGATCTGGTGGCGGCCTTCGTCGGTTCGGTGATTCTGCTGCTGGTGATTCGCTACCTGCGGCGGTGAGAAGTGCTTGAATATTGACCTTAACCAGGACCCGCTGTCGGCGATTTAAGTGCGCGCTGATCAGGGGTTCAAGTGGTCTTTGTCACGAGTCCCGGGACTCGCGCTTTTACTTGAGGAAATAGGATGCAAACCAAACAGGATGTGGCCGATTGGCTCGATGAACATGAGATTCGCTTCACCCAGATGTCGGACGAAATCTGGGCGAATCCTGAGTTGAAGTTTCAGGAATTCAAAGCCTCAAAACTCCAGGCTGACTTCCTGGAGGCCGAGGGTTTTGAGATTACCTGGGATATTGGCGGACTCAGTACCGCTTTCGCGGCGGAATGGGGCGCAGGCAAACCGGTGATTGCGTTTGCGGGCGAATACGATGCGCTGCCCGGCTTATCTCAGAAGCAGCAGTCTGCCCCTGAACCGATTATCGAAGGGGCTTCCGGGCATGGCTGTGGACATAATCTTCTGGGGACCGGCTGCCTGGCAGCGGCTTTGGCGTTCAAGGAATGGCTCGCGGCCACCGGAAATAAAGCCACCGTGCGCTATTATGGTTGCCCTGCCGAAGAAGGGGGCAGTGGCAAAGTCTATATGGGGCGTTCCGGCGCATTTGATGATATTGATGCCACCTTCAACTGGCATCCCGGCCATATCAATCAGGCGTCGAAAGGCAGTCTCTTAGGCGTCAATCGTTATCATTTCCGCTTCAAAGGGCGTACCTCGCATGCCGCCGCCGACCCGCATATGGGCCGGTCGGCCCTCGATGCGGTGGAGTTGATGAATATTGGCGTCAATTATCTCCGTGAGCATGTGAGCGGGGATGTCCGCATTCATTACATTATCACGGACGGCGGTTTAGCCCCGAACATCGTACCGGGAACCGCCGAAACCTATTATTATATTCGCGCCCACCATCCCGATACCTTAGCGGATGTCACGCGGCGGGTGATCAAAATCGGTGAAGGCGCGGCCCTGATGACCGAAACTGAATTTGCGCCGGTCTATATCTCCAGCTCCACATCGCTCTTATCCAATGAAACCCTCGCGGACCTGCAATATGAAGTCATGCAAGCGTTAGGGCCGATTGAATTTACAGAAGCAGAACAGGCTTATGCCGCTCAAATCAATGCGCATTATTCCGAGGATAACAAGCGTGAGCTGGCGAATACCTATCAGATGGACATGAAAGACGCCGATCAGCCCCTGATTGGGAATGTGATCCCCAGTAACGACAAAGGGCGGGTTTCCCCCGGTTCCTCCGATATTGGGGATATGAGTTGGATCACTCCCTTGAGCATGTTAAACACCACCACCTGGGCAAGCTGCGCCTCCGCCCATTCCTGGGGTGCTGTGGCAACCGGCTCCACCTCGATCGGGTATAAAGGCATGATGTATGCGGCGAAAGTCATGGCGATTTCGGCGCTTGAACTCATCTTATCACCGGAAAGATTAGCCGCAGCGCGGGCAGAATTTGCAGACGCGCTTGCCCGTAACCCCTATCAATGCCCGATCCCAGCTGAACTTCCTGCACCAAGTTATAAGCATCCTTTGCGCTAGGTCGCACAGGATTATTTTTTACTTATCGCAACAGGTTGCTTCCTTGCGCAACCAGGGAGAATGATGATGATCGACCCGACCACCTGGACCCCCGACGAACTTGCCCGACACAGCGTCAACCCGCGCCAGTTTATCGACTTTCGCCAGTCCACCCTGCCCAACGGCATGCGCCTGATTGACGTCTACAATGCCAGCGGCCTGACGTTTACCATCCTGCCGGACCGCGGGCTGGACATCTGGACCGCGCATTACAACGGCCTGCCACTGACCTGGATCAGCCAGGGATCGCCCCACCCGCCAGATTTCGGCCAGACCTGGCTCCAGCAGATGAACGGCGGCCTGCTGACGACCTGCGGCCTGATGCATGCCGGTGCGCCGGAAGTGGACGATCAGACCGGGGTGCAGCGCGATTTTCACGGGCGCATCAACCGGATGCGTGCCGAGCGAATCGCGGTGGGTGACATCGAAACCTCCGGCGGCGAAATGTCGCTGAGTCTGTTCGGACGGGTGCCGCAGTCGGGTTTGTACGCCGAGCAGCTGGTGCTGGAACGCACCTTCACCGTCGTCCTGGGCAAACCGGGCCTGTACATCGAGGACCGCGTTACCAACCTGGGCGACCAGCCGACCCCCTTCATGATCCTCTATCATTTTAACTTCGGCTTCCCACTGATCGCGGAAGGCACGCGCCTGCAAACGCCGCACGAGCAGGTCTATCCGATCGATGCCCATGCCCGCACGCTTCTGGATACATGGGCGGAATATCACGGCGCGACGCCGAAAATCCGCGAGGCGGTCTTTCTGCACCACCTCAAGGCCATGCACGAAAAGACCGAAGTGCTGCTGTACCGCGACGATTTTGGCCTGGCGATGCGCTGGCCGACCGACGAACTGCCTTACCTGACGCAGTGGAAGAACACCCGCCAGGGTATCTACGTCTGCGGCGTCGAGCCGGGTAACTGTGTGCCGGAAGGTCAGAATAAGGCCCGCCAGCGCGGTCGTCTGGTGATGCTGGAGCCGGGCGAGAGCCGCGTGTTCCAGATTCAGTTGGACGTGCTGCCCGATGCCGAAGCGGTCCAGGCCAGCCGGGACCAGATCGCGCGCATCCAGCAGGAAGGGTCGCCGGTCGCCGGCTGCCAGTTGGGGGATTTTGCGTAGACACAGGCTGTACCCTCAGCCTCTCCACCTCACAGGGATACTTGGCAGGATTCGCTGCGCGATAGAGAGGCGGAGCCAAACCCATCAGGGCCGTTCTGGAAAGCTCCCGCGTCGTTGTTGAGGGGAGATATAAGGCTGCTGTGGACCCCTGACTCTGAATATATTCGCGCTGATTTGACTCTGAGGCAAAACCTCAATAGCATCATAACTAGGACCAGCTTCAACTGAGGAGATCTTATGAGCACACCTGCTCCATCGCCCAGGACGACCCCGCCGGTCGATCCACCGGACAAGAAAGCGACTGAGCATCACGTCCCGATCACCCAGGGCCGCGTCGATTTTCGCAAGCGGCTGCCGATCTGGGTTCAGGAGATGCCCCAGTTTGGCCGCTTCAGGCCGACCGAACCGGACCCCAATTACCAACTGCTCAACAAGCAGGCCATCGGCGAACTGTTGAAGGATGCGCCCGATCGCGTCAAAAAGGAGATTTTTGACGACATTGATTTTATGGATTACGAACTGCTGCGCCTGTTCCGCCAGCGGGATTATCAGGCCAAATATAATCAGAACCGCTACCGGCGGCAGCAGATTTTTTTCCTCATCCTGGCGGTTGCAGCGACGCTGATTGGCTCGCTTCAGGTCGTTGCCCTGAATACCAGCCCGGATGTGATGCCGCTGTTTGCCTTTCTGGAAACGCTGGTCGCGCTGCTGACGGCCTTCCTCGCAGCCATCAGCGGGCGCGAATCGCCCCAGGAACTGTGGTTGACCAACCGCCGCCGCGCGGAGCAGATGCGCCGCGAATACTTCCGCTTCCTCACCCACATGCCCCCCTACGATGAAGTAACCGGCTATCAGCGGCGGATGCTGTTCTCGCAGCGGGCCGCCGACGTCAACCGGGGCATGTACCCGCAGGAGCTGCCCGGCAAGATGGCGACAGGAGGCGACGATGGCTCCGTATGACCTCGACCGCGAACACATGAAGAATGTCTATCGACTCTTCCAGCGCTTCTCCCTGGAAGATCAGCGCAATTACTGGCAGCGCACCATGAATCGCTACCAGAAAGCTGCTGGACAGGTGAATGTGCTCGTCGCCGTATTTGCATTTCTGACCGGGTTTTCGGCGGCTCTGGCGGGCCTGATGGTGTCGGCTTATCTGGTGGAAGGGTCGTTTGGCAACAGCGGGGAGTGTGCCCGCTTGCAGGGCAGCCGCAGCCTGGTCTCCAGTCTGCAAGACCTGGGCGTGATTGAGAAGACCGAAGACCTCCAGTCCCTGCAATCCCTCAGCGTCACCCGCGAAGGGGAAGGCGTGCCCGTCGATAATGCATCCGTGCAGGCTGCCGTCCGCGACCTGGCCGCCATCGAATCCAGCAACTGTGATGTGATTCAGGGCATCGTCAATGTCCTCATGGTGATGGCCGTCGTCACCCCCGCCATCGGCGGCGCGTTTACGACGCTCGCCAGCCTGTACCAGTGGGACCGCACCGTCAGCATTTATGAAGGCGCGTTGGAAAATCTGGAGGTGGCGGATTCACAGTCGCCGATGGAGGAAATGGATGACCTGACTTACAAAGCGGCGCTGCGGGCGTACATCGAAAACACGCTGCGGGTGATGGCCGAAGAAACCGCGCAGTGGGGGCAGTCTGTGCGTACCCCGCCGCAGCTGGCGACCTTCGTCGAAGAGGAAAAAGAAAAAGCAGCTCGGGCGACCCGCCGGGCCAATGTCGGACCGATGAATCTGAACGAAGACCCATCCGGCAGCACCTCTGAGAAAGGATAAATCGCCGAAACCCCGCGCCCCCTCGCCTGCGACTCGATCTGAGGGGGCGTGCGTTCGCCGCCTTCCAGTACCGTATTCAAACTTCGTCCGATGAGTGTTTGGAGCAGGTGGATTATGGCACGTGAACGCAGGTTCAGTCGGCGCGATTTTTTGCATACCGGGGCCGTCCTGGTCTCGATTCGCCTGTGGCCCCAGATCACCCCTCGCATTCTCGACGCCCGTTGGCAGCAAGGTTCCTCCAGGCCGCCTGTCCATCTTGGGGTTCTCGGCCACCTCGATCATGGGAAGACAACGCTGACCGCCGCCATCACGCACGTCCTGGCGCTGATTGGCATGGCCGAAGCGCAGTCCTATGAAGTCATCGACCGCGCACCCGAAGGCAGGGCGCTGGGTGTTCCGCTGGACTACAGTTCCGTGGGGTACGAGACCGGCGACCGCTCCTATATGCTGGTGGATTGCCCCGCTCACAGCGACTGCGTCAAAAACCTGATTACCGGGGCCGTGCCGCTCGACGGTGCGATCGTGGTCGTCAGCGCGCCCGATGGAGCCATGCCGCAGACCCGTGAGCACCTGCTGCTGGCCGCTCAACTGAAGGTGCCCGCGATTGTGGTCTTTCTGAACAAAACGGACCAGATGGACGACCCCGAACTGCTGGAGCTGATCGAACTGGAACTGCGCGAACTGCTGGGCATGGCGGGCTTCTCGGCCAGCACCCCTATCGTGCGCGGCTCTGCACTCCAGGCGCTGGAATCCTCCAGCCGTGCCATCAGCGCACCCGAATACGCGCCCATCGTCCAGTTAACGGACACGATCGACCAGTGGATTCCGACTCCACTGAGCGCCGCCGAAAAACCTTTCTACATGCCCCTCGAAGATGTGTTCAGCATCAAAGGGCGCGGCACCGTCGTCACGGGGACGGTCGCGCAGGGCGTGCTGACCAAAGGGGATGAAATTGCCATCCTGGGCTTGCAGGACGAAATCCTCTATACGACCGTGACGGGCATCGAGATGTTCCACAAGGAATTCGACAGCGCCCAGACCGGCGAGGCGGTCGGGGTCCTGCTGCGGGGCATCGAGGCGAGCAGCCTGACACGCGGCATGGTGCTGGCGCAGCCTGGCAGCATCGCCGTTCACCGCCATTTCCAGGCGGAAGTGTATGTGCTGCTCCGGGAAGAAGGAGGCCGTCAAACAGCCTTCTTTAATGGTTATCGCCCCCAGTTCGGCTTCGGCCCGGCAGCCATCACCGGCATCATCACCCTGCCGGACGGCGTTGAAATGATGATGCTTGGTGACGATTTGAACCTCGACGTCGAACTGATCGTCCCGATGGCGCTGCAACCCGGATCGCGCTTCACGATCGCAGAGGGCGGGCTGACCGTTGGCGTGGGCGTTGTGACCGACCTGCTCGATTGACCTGAAACCCGGCCTCAGCCTTTGGGGTCGATGCTCCGCGCCCGCAGCACCAGGAACAGCGGAAATTCTTCGTTGGCCCGCCGTTCCGCCCGGTTCTGGCCCTGCTCATAAGTGACCAGTTCGTCCAGATAATCGACGGCGAACCCGTGCGCAGCCAGGGCATTGACGTACTGATTCAGCGGGCGATGGAAGCTGATGGTCGTGCCGGACCTGGAATGCTCATAGGCTTTCATCGGAACCGACAGCGGCGTCAGGTAGGAATCCACCCGCCGGTAGCGCAGCTTGCGGCCTTCATCGTGACCCCATCCGCTCTGGCGCGGCACCCGAAAGCAGGGATGGCGCATGAGAATGACCAGCGCTCCTGCCGGACGCAGCGCCCAGGCTGCGCTGGCGATGACCTCCTCCAGCGGATTGATGTCTTCGATACTCAGCAGAAACACCGCCGCATCGAAGTGATGGGGGCGCAGCGCCGAGACTCGATTCAGGTGGCGGGCATCCCCGCGCAGGAAGCGTCCTCGGCTGGGATGATGACGGCGCGCGGCTGCGATCATCTTCGGGCTGATGTCCACGCCGGTATAGACCGCGCCGGAGTCGGCGATATGCGGGGCCAGCACGCCCTGGCCGCAGCCGACGTCGAGAATCTGAACTTCCGGGCGCGGCTCAAGCAGGCTCATGACGGCGGGAATCGCCAGCTTGCGATGATGGTGACTGCCATGCGGCCCGACCCAGCCATCATACCAATCCGCGACCGGGTCCCAGCCGACTGGCGTATGCGATTGTTTAGAGTTCATCACAGAGAATCCTGTGGGTACGCTTTCAGGGGCGACACCTGCGGTCAGACAGGTCACGAACCAGGCTGTGAACAGGGTGCTTCACAGCGCCAAAGCGTCGGCACGCACAGGGGCGCTTCGATGCGCTTCAGCCGATCAGGATGCGGAAGTCTGAGAAACCCAGATGCGAATCATGCAAACCATGAGGAGTGTCCAACACAATATCATCTGACGATAGATCCGATTGTAGCGAACTTCATGGGTTCAGTAAAGGCCCCAAAGGATACAGGCAGCGGAAAGACCTGACGGCATGACCAACCCCCTGAACCGGGCGAGCCTATCCAGATGCTCAAAAAAGGCCTTGTCAAATGGCTGACTTTTGACTATACTGTACACTACATTGCGGGAGTAATTCAGCGGTAGAATGCTTCCTTGACAAGGAAGATGTCGTGAGTTCGAATCTCATCTCCCGCTCAACAGGCGGACCCCGGTCTTACGATCGCGGGTCTTTTTTTTATCATCTCGCCCGCAGGACACAGGGGAAACATCATGAAACTTTACCTGGTACGGCACGGCAAAGCGGAACCGGCGGATGGAAAGATCGACGATCATGACCGTCCTCTGACCGCCGATGGTGCCGCCCGGCTCGAAACCACCGCGGCGGTCATCGCCCGCCTGAATCTCAAGCCGGATCACATCTACAGCAGCCCGCGGGTGCGTGCCCGGCAGACCGCCGAGATTATCGCGCGGGCGCTGCATAAAGACGTCGAAATCCTCGAAGCCGTCGATTTTGATTTCAGCGTCCAGGCGGTCCAGGTTGTTACGAAAGACCTGGGACCCGATGCTGAGATCATGTTTGTCGGTCATAACCCCAGCATGGAACAGGTCGTTCAGATGCTGACCGGCGCCAACGTGATGATGAAAGTGGGCAGCCTGGCCCGGATAGACATCGACCTGCCCCAGGAACCGCTGCGCGGCCAGTTGACCTGGCTCCTCGCGCCGAAGGTGTTCGATGCGCTGGCGCAGTAATTGGACTCTCCGGTGCTAGGCCCGGGCACAGCAGACGTTACAATCCGCAGGGTATGTTAAGGAGAATGCCAGATGAAAACGCTACCACTCGGGAGCACCGGGGTCGAGGTGAGCGCGCTGTCCTTAGGGACGATGCAGTTCGGCACGCGCAACGACCGCGAAACCTCGTATCAGATGCTCAACCTGTATACCGAAGCAGGCGGCACGTTTCTCGACACGGCCAACGGCTATGCGCACTGGCTGGAACCATGGGCCAAAGGGGGCGAAAGCGAAACGCTGCTCGGCGAATGGCTGCGCGAACGCGGCAACCGCGACCAGTGGTTCATCGCTACCAAAGTTGGCTTCGATTATCCCGATGCCAAGCGCGGCCTGAGTGCCCGGCAGATCGAGCAAGAATGTGACAAGAGCCTCAAGCGCCTGGGCATCGACACGATCGACCTGTACTATGCCCACAAAGACGACTACCACACTCCGCTTGAAGAGACGATGCTGGCGTTCGACCAGTTGATTCAGGCAGGCAAGGTGCGTTTCATCGGCGCGAGCAATTATTTCGCCTGGCGGTTAGAAGAAGCGCATTGGAGTAGCCAGACCAACGATTGGGCCGAATACTGCTGTTTGCAGCAGCGCTACAGCTACCTGCGCCCTGGCCCGCGGATGACGCTGGGCAATCACGTCCTGGCGACGGAAGATATCTTCGATTACGCGCGGCGGCGCGGCATCACCGTGCTGGCGTTCTCGGCCATGCTCGGCGGCGCTTATACCCGATCCGACCGTGCCCTGCCCGATGCCTATGCCGGGCCGGACAGCGAGGCGCGTCTGGCCGCCCTGAAAGCCGTCGCCGCTGAAGTCGGCGCAACCCCCACCCAGGTCGTGCTGGCCTGGATGCTGCACAGTGATCCCCCGGTTCTGCCGCTCATCTCGGCCAGTTCGCCGGAAGTGATGCGCGATAACCTGGGCGCGCTGGATGTCCGGTTGTCGGCTGACCAGATGGAACGCCTGAACCGCGCCGGGGCCTGACCCCCGCCCTTCCACAGGTCAGCCGCTCAGAATCAGGGCTGGCCTGTACCGTTTTTTGCGCAGCCACCCCACCAGCACGCCGGTTCACTTCCGGGTAAAATAGGCTGAAGCAGACTGTCAGCGGAAGGGGCTGGTGATGACCCTCACGACCGATACTGTCTCGACACTGACTGCGGTACAGCGGCTGACCCACAGCGCCCCGAAACCCCGCGCCGCAGTCCCCGGCGGTTCCGCCACGACCCTCGCCAGCACCGATCCACTGCTCAGACTGGCATTCAGCCCGAACAGCCAGTATCTTGCCACCGGCGGGCGCTCCATCCGCCTGTGGGATGTCGCCAGCGGCCAGCCGCGCGGCACGCTCGAAACCCGCACCAACCACCTGATTCAACTCGTCTTTATCAGTGATGCCGAGTTGGTGGCTGTCTGGT
>JAIOHO010000553.1 GCA_019912905.1 Anaerolineae bacterium | reverse complement strand
GTAAAGCGGGCTGTGATGATCGACCCGTGCAGAAAATCCGGGCGCGCCCGGATGCGGTGATCGTAGCCCGTCACCACCAGCGCATCCGGCTCGGTATGCACTTCCACAACCGTGGTCGGGTAGGCCGCCTCGGTTCCGGGCAGCAGCCGCCATGTCCCTGCTTCAAATTTCATCGATTAATCTCCTTTTTTACCGCAAAAAGCCGCCGCGCCAAGTATCCCGAAGGATCGTGTACGCGTGCGAAAATAGGACGAATCACAGGCCCGCACCGCTCGAATCCGGATTGAGCCAACGCACGGATAGAGCATGCACAGGCGTTTCGTGCGGGCTGAAAGCCAGGCTTGCCCGCCTGCAATCACCGGATAGGATTGGGTTTTGCTGGAGAGCACTGCGTGGAGAGGGGACAACATCCGAACGACAGACCGTGCCAGGCGAACTCATAGTTATACCGAGCGCCGTGGCGACAATTCCCCCTACATCTGATCTGCCCATCACCTGAACATTCCACATGGATGCCGGTCACAAGGCCAGCACATGGAATGTATAGTACCTACGGACAGGAACGCTTGTCAATGTCGCCGCAAACAAGCGCCAGAGCAGGGCTTTTCGAGCGATTCTTCCAACCGGGGTGGTGACAGATCGTTTCACAAACCCCGGTTCGAGTCATGACACTTATTCGACTGCGACCAGCTTGTGCTGCACGGCCAGTGCAGCCGCCTCGCTGCGAGTCACCGCATCCATCTTGGCAAGGATATTGCTGACATGGTTCTTGACCGTCGAGGTGCTGATGAAAAGGATTTCCCCAATTTCGGTATTGTTCAGACCCTTCACGATCAACGCCAGCACTTCCAGTTCGCGGGCCGTCAGGTCGTGTCCCAGCGGCTTGGGTCGGTTGACAGACCGGACCAGTGCCTGGCTCGCTTCGGGGGACAGCATGCCTTTTCCCTGATAGGCACGGCGAATCGCATCGGCAATTTCATCCACGGCGACGTTCTTGAGCAGATAGCTGATCGCGCCGGCATCAATCATCGCCGGAACCGATTCTTCATTTTCGAAGCTGGTCAGGGCAATAATCTGAATCTCGTCATGCGATTCACGAATGGCGCGGGTCGTTTCGACACCGTTCATATCCGGCATTACGACATCCATCAGCACGACATCCGGCTGAAGCTCATCACAGGCCCGCAGCGCCTTACGCCCACTGTCCACCTGGCCGACGCATTCGATGTCCTCACAGGTTTCAAGGAACAGGCTGATGCCATTTCGCACGACTGGGTGATCATCGACAATGAGGACGCGTATCATCAAATCTGAACTTTCCATAATCCTGACTCCCTAGACTGTTCGGTAGGATTCTATCACCCGGCTCATCCCTCAGCCGCCCCGGATACGATTTCATCGGACCAGGTCACGGTCACATCAGTGCCGGTCGAACCGCTGGTAATGGTGAGGTGCGCGCCAATCTCTTCGGCACGTTCGTACATAATGCGCATACCCAGGCTGGTTGGGGCGGCCTGGCCCACCTGGAAGCCGACCCCATTGTCGTGAATCGAGAGCGCCGTGTGATCCTCCTCACGCCGCAGGGTCACATGCGCCTGGGTCGCTTGCGAATGTTTTGCCATATTATTGAGCGCCTCCTGCGCAATGCGATACAGCGCCACCTTGATTTCGGGCACGAGCATCGGCAGGTCGTCGATGCTGGCCGTAATGCGAATCTGCTTGCGCGTCTCCAGGGTGCGGGCCAGTTGTTGCAGCAGTGAACCCAACGAGACATCCTGAAGCGCACTGGGGCGCAGTTCGAGCAGCAGCATGCGCATCTCGCTCAGCGCACTCTGCGTCAGCTCATCCAGATACTGAAGCTGCGCCAGGATGCGGTCCGGGTTGGTATCCCACAGGCGCGGCAAAGACTGGGCAATCACGCTGGCCGAAAACAGACTCTGGCTGACCGCATCGTGCAGATCGCGCGCAATCCGCTGCCGTTCCTCGACCGCGGCCAATTCGCGGGATTGTTCAAAAAGCTGGGCGTTCTGAATGGCGATGGCCGCGTAAGCTGTGAACGCTTGCAGCCGTTCGGCATGAATCGGTTTCAGGCAGCCGGGCTGCTCGCTGAGCAGATTGATAAAGCCGATAATCTCAGACTGGAGGCAGATCGGAGCCGCGACACAGGCATGCAGCTTGTCATCTCCCGGCAGGATCGCCCACTTCGAATCGCCCTGAATATCGTGGATAACCACCGGTTGGCCGGTTTCATACATTTCGCGCAGGTAAGGCTTCTCCTCCACCACCAGCCGCGCCCCCAGCCGCTGATCCAGATAGTGCTGCCCGGTTCCATCGTGCATCTGTGTGCGCACGACCCGTGCAACCCCATCCTTGATCATCAGAATTTTCGCGGTGTCATGCGGCACCACGTAGCGCGCATTGTCGAGAATGCGATCCAGAACTTCCTCAAAGTCGAGGGTGCTTGTCAGGGCGACAATCGAATCACTCAGCGCCTGAGTCAGGGTGCGCTGCTCGCGCTCGGCCACCTCCACGCGCTTATGCTCGGTAATATCCGTATACTGCTCGATGCGCCCACCGGCATACAACCCGGCGCGAATGCGTTGGCTCCAATGCTCCAGCCAGCGCTCTTTGAGGCCATTTCCCGGGTCCGCTCGGATATGGCAGATGGCCGGGTCGGTATACAGGCCCTGGTCATAAGCGGTGAGCAGCGATTCGGCGAACGCCTCCACATCCTCGCAAATCTGACACAGGTGGTTGCGTACGAGATCACGCTTATCCTGACCAATGACGTCCTCACGCTGCAAACCGAAATAGGTCTCGGTGGCCTCGTTGATCCACACGATCTTGCAGTCACGGTCGAGGATAAACACGGCCACCAGGGAATTGTCGAACACATCGTCAATCAGCGACCGGTATTCTTCTTCACGCCGTCGCAGCGCTTCCTCCGCCCGGTGGCGTTCGAGCGCATAGTGCATAGCGCGCGCCAGCAGCCTGCTCTCGACTTCGCCTTTGACCAGGTAATCTTGCGCACCTTCCTGAACCGCCTGAAGCCCGACCACGGTGTCATTGAACCCGGTCAGCACCACGATTGGCACATCTGGCACCGCCTCCATGACCCTCGTCAGAGTCTGTAATCCCTGACTGTCTGGCAGCGACAGGTCGAGCAGCACCAGGTCGAAAGGCGTTTCCTTCAACAGGCTGATTCCGTGTGACAGTCGGGCAGCCGTTTCCAGATGAAAGGGCGCATCAGGCACCATCGACAGCATCTGCCGGATGAGTTCACGATCACCCGGATTATCTTCAATCAGCAGGACACGAATCAATTTATTCACAGTCGATTACTCAGTTCAATCCGGCGGCAGACGGACGATCGTCAGCCAGAAGTCTTCGATATTGTGAATGATCGTAATAAATCGGCTGAGATCCACCGGCTTGGTGATGTAGCAGTTGGCATGCAGGTTGTAACTCTGCAAAATATCGTGCTCATCATCCGAAGTCGTCAGAATGACCACCGGGATACATTTCAGGTTATCGTCTTCTTTGATTTCTTGCAGCACCTCTCGCCCATCCTTGCGTGGCAGGTTAAGATCGAGCAGGATAATATCCGGGCGCGGTGCATCGGCAAAACCGCCTTCGCGTCTCAAAAAGCTCATCGCCTCCACACCATCACGAGCCACACTCAAAGTGTTGTGAATCTTGCTGCCTTTGAGTGCTTCCTGAGTCAGACGCACATCCCCAGGATTATCCTCAACAAGCAAGATTTCCACTGAATTCACCTGCATACTGGCCGCTCCCCTATCTAGGTGCTGCTGGAATCGTAAAGTAAAAGGTGGTTCCCTGACCGACTTCGGATTCCACCCAGATGCGCCCGCCGTGACGTTCGACCACCTTTTTGCAGATCGCCAGGCCAATGCCGGTCCCTTCATATTCGTCGATGGTGTGCAGGCGCTGGAACAGCAGGAAGATGCGATCCACATACTGCGGCTCGATCCCAATGCCATTATCGCGCACGTAGAAGCGCCATTCCGCGCCCACGCGGTCGCAGCCGATATGAATTTCCGGCGTGCGGTCGCCGTGAAATTTGATGGCGTTGTTGAGCAGATTCTGAAACAACTGGATCATCTGGGCTTCGTCGGCCATAATCTCGGGCAGCGGATCGGTGGTCACGAGGGCACCACTTTCCTCAATCTTAGCCTGCAAGTTCGCCAGCGTGCGCTGGAGAACGTGGTTGCAGTCCATCGGTTCCAATGGTTTGCCCCGTGTACCCACGCGCGAATAGGCCAGCAGATCATTGATCAGGGCCTTCATACGGGTCGCCCCGTCCACCGCAAAGTTAATAAACACGTGAGCGTCTTCGTCGAGTTGATCTTTGTAGCGTTGTTCGACCAACTGAAGATAACTCGACACCATGCGCAGCGGTTCCTGTAGATCGTGCGAGGCGACATAGGCAAACTGCTGGAGTTCCTCGTTGGACCGAGCCAGTTCGCGGGCATAGGCTGCCAGCGCTTCCTCAGAACGTTTGCGGTCGCTGATGTCCATAGTCACACCGCGCATGCCGATGGGCTGACCGTTCTGGCTGAGGATGATCGTGCTGTGGGCTTCCACCGGGATCACGCGACCATCGCGAGCGACCCAGCGGAACTGGGACACGCCGCCTTTGCCGCTGTCGTATTTCGTCCGGCTCTCACGCGCGGCACGCTCCCGATCATCCGGGTGGACGATGGTTAACCAGAAATTGGGGGTGCTGATCCATTCCTCAACGCTATAACCCAACATCGGCTCGGCGTAATCATTAACGAAATCAATGCGCTGGTTCGCGACGTCCGGCTCACCCCAGGCTTCCCAGACGACACCGGGCACATTGGCAACGATGTTTCGCAGCCGTTGACGCTGCATTTCCAGGGTGTTCGCCAGCGACAGGCGCTCGGCTTCTGCCTGTTTGCGCTCGGTAATGTCGATGCCAGAGGCGACCAGATGCGTGACCTGCCCTGCCGCGCCAAATATGGGAGCCAGGATCAGGTCGATGGTCATCAACTGGCCGTGCGCCGCTCGCATCTGGACGTCATAGCGCACGGCGACCCCCGCCGCTGCCCGGTTAATGGCTTCGCGAAGCTGCTGCTGAACTTTGAGATCGTAGGACCACCAGTAGCTGTGCTCAAACAATTTCCCCAGGACATCCTCCGGCTGCAAATCCGCGGCTTCCAGTGCCCGGCGGTTCGCCTCGATCAAGGTGCCATCCGGAGTCATCAGCCCGACAAACGCCATCAGGCCATCCAGGACATCGCGCAGACGCTGCGCGCTTTCCTCCCGAATGCGTTCTGTTTTACGATATTCCGTCGCATCATGGCAGACCAGCACCGCGCCCACCGTTTCGCCCTGTAGATTTCGGATCGGAGCACCGCTGGTATCGACGGGCCGGCTGCTGCCATCGCGCGCGACCAACAGC
>JAIOHO010000552.1 GCA_019912905.1 Anaerolineae bacterium | reverse complement strand
CAGCGCGTCTCGAAGTCAGGATCGAATTCGGGCGACCCGCTGACGGGCGAAGCCTGACGCGGCTCCAGCAAACCATCATAGATCAGGTTGTTCATCTCCTCACGATTAATGGAGATCGACAGCGCTTCGCGGAACTCCGCGGTGTCGAACAGCCCTGCCAGGACCGGATCAGGATGGCTGACATTGGGGAAGAACGAATGGGTCGAAGCTGCTTTCCACAGCACTACTTTGTAATCGCCGGCTTCTTCATTCTCTTTAAAGAAGGTGAAGTTGGCGGGTGACACATGCCGATTCTGCATGTCGATGAGGCCCTGGGCGATCCACAGGTTCAGAGTCTCAGCCGATTCGAAGAGTGCATGCTTGATGTTGTCGATATAGGGCAGTTGATTGCCTTCTGTATCGACGGCATGGTAGTAGGGGTTGCGCTCCATGATATGGGGATCTTCGAGCGGCGAGTTGGCCGACCGCCAGGCATTGATAATTGGCAGTTCCGGGTTGCGGAACCAGAAATCCACAGGCCCTTGACTATCGCCCGGTGAACTGCTGTACCACAATTCGGTCCAGTCGTTCAGGCCGTTGGCTTCGAGCATGGCACTGATCGCGTCCTGGTCAGCCGTATCCTGGTCGCCCCAGTATTTCTCCAGGTAGTGCTTGGGGGCGGCCATGGTCGGGCCGCCGTCCATCCCCAGGGTGCTCTTGGCGATGAAGATCGGCAGCATCGGGTTTGGCCCGGCAAAGGTCACGGTCCAGGTCAGCGCATCGACGACCTCCAGTTTCCCGAACTCCCCGTTCACGACCAACTGGCCGGGTGGATTGCGCAGCTTAGCTGCGACAAGATCAAACCAGAACTGGACGTCGGCGGTGGTGTAGGGTTCACCATCCGACCATTTCAGGCCATCGCGCAGCGTGAAGGTGAACGAGCTGGCGTCGGCATTCTGGGTCCATTCCGAAATATAGTTCGCCGCCAGATTGAGGGTATCAGGATCGGGGGCATCCCACTCGATCGCCATTTCCTCGTTACATTTGGTGGGTCCCCAACGATCGGAGAGGCCCTTAAAGGCGCGCCGCCAGGTGCCGCCATACTCACCCACCTCATTGTAGGGGGTGATGACACGCGGATTGGTGGGGATGCGATCCGCCACCGGGGGCAGGTCCCCGCTGGCGACCAGGTCGGCCAGCATCGGCGCTTCGTGAAATTCCATCTGCTTGGCTGGCGCGGCCATCGCAGGCAGCGCGGATACCGCAAGCGCCCCGGCAGTGCTGGCTGCGCTCAGACGCAGAAAGTCGCGACGTGAAAGTTTCTTGTCCATGTACTGTAAATTACTCCTTTTCTATATTGTATACATTGTGCAATAGAAATTGAATGGCTCTAATTCCGGTCCTCCTTTCGGCGTTTCTACCTCGTCATGGATCACAACCGGTTGCGACAACCGGGCACGCCCTCAATCGGTGTAGCGTCACCATGCCGCTTCCAGATTCGGAAGCGAGTTATGAATCTTCGTCGTCATCATGGCTTCATAAAACATGGGCAGCCAGTACGCAAAATGCTCAGGCGTTGCCCCCTGAGCAATCATCGCAATCTGCCGGGTCTCATGATAGAACTGGCGAACCCAACGTTTACGCGGCCCGCCCTGGTCTGTAAAGGTGTAGCGCGCTTCCATGCCGATCAGATCGCCAACGACCCAGTGATCCTGCGATTCGATCTGGCAGTCTGGAAGGGCCTGGATGCCGGAAAGAAAACCGTCTACCAGGTCTTCGCAATCCTCGGGAGTCAGCAATGTCTCGAGGTCGCGCATGTCCACAGCGAACAGCGTCAGGGGGTCATCAGCGGTGGGGAGATAAATCACACCGGACCGGCCATCCGGCCAATCCAGGCGCTGCCAATTAATAGGGATAAAGAAGGAGTAGTATGGGTTATGCTGCCAGGATAAACCTGTAAATGACGGTAAATTTTTGCCCATATGTTTTCCTGTAATCTGGCTAACAGCCCCTCAATCGAAACCAGGGGACATATTATTTCAACTGTAAGATACTATTTGATTGGAAACTAAATACAGCTACCTAAAGTGTAACGATTTTTCTGTTTGAGTCAAAATTCTTTAATGCGCCGTTATTTTAGGGCCGCCGAGCTTCCCGTTTGTGAGGCTCCGCCCGATCTGGAAACAGGCTAGCGTCTAGATGACCTCTTACGCGCTCAAAAATGTCCTTGGTGCGCTGGCTGGTGAGATCGAAGCGGATATGCCGCGCCAGGTGATGGCGGGATCGACATCGGCCCCGGCGCGCACGCCCACCGGTACGCGCAGATGCGCCGCAGCGAACCCCCGGCGGCGGG
>JAIOHO010000551.1 GCA_019912905.1 Anaerolineae bacterium | reverse complement strand
GATAAACGCCAGCAGCACGGCGAAAACGGGCTGCAAACCGGTGTGTTCCAGCAGAAATCCGGTCAGCGGAGCCGCCACAAACAGCGACACCGACCAACTGAGTTCGATCGCGCCCCAGGCCCTGGCACGTTTGGCAAACGGCACGCGGTCGCCGATATACGCCTGAAGCGCCGGGTCGAAGATCATTTTGCTGACGCCAAAGGCGATTACCACCAGCGCGAAAGCCCAGAACTGGGGCACCAGCGCCCCCAACAGGCTGGCCGCCGCCATCAGCCCCAGCGCACCCAGCATGACCGGCTTGCGCCCGAATCGCTCCGACAGCACGCCAAAAGCCGGGCTGAACAGGCCCACTCCCCAGGACAGCGCCAGCGCGCTCTGGACGCTGGCGACCGGCACCCGGACTCGTTCGGCAATCGCGGGGATAAAAGGATAGGCGAACCGCCGGGTCATGTTGACTACCGTGCGGGCGGCGGTCAGCGCCAGGACGGTGCGTGGGAATTGCTTCAAGGCAGCCTCTTTCTTATGCAGCGGGGAATTATCGCGCCGGGCAGGGGCCGCTGCCAGTGGCAAATGGCAGGCCCGGTTGCAGACAGGTGACCATTGCGGTCCTGCGGAATGCCAGTGGGCGCAAACGCCTATGATAGAATACACGGCGCGGACGGTCAGCGCAGTGCGTGTAACACCACAAAGGGGAGACACATGACCGGGAGCACGAGTCTGATGCCGGGTGCAGAGCCGTTCTTTTACCCGCGCGGGACGGTGGGCTGCCTGCTGGTGCATGGTTTCATGTCGTCGCCGGGCGAAGTGCGCTGGCTCGGACAGCATCTGGCCGAACAGAATCGGACGGTCTGCGGCGTGCGCCTGGCGGGGCACGGCAGCGATTATCATGACATGACGCGCGTTCGCTGGCAGGATTGGTACGGCAGTCTGCTGGATGGCTATCATCTGCTGAAAAACCACTGCTCGCACATCTACGTCGTCGGCCATTCGATGGGCGGCACCCTGGCGCTACTGGCGGCGGCTGATCTGCCGATGGATGGGGTCATCGTGCTGGCCGCGCCGGTGCAGTTTACTTCACGGACGCTGGCGCTGGCCTTCCTGCTGCGCCATGTGCTGCATTACGTCGATGGCCGCGATACCTCTGAGTTGCCCCAGCGGGTGCGCGGGGAGCAGGCGCAGCGCGGCGAACCGGTGCGCGGGCGCATCCGCTACGATACCTGGTCGGTCCATGCACTGGCAGAACTGGTGGCGCTGGCGAAGGCGGCGCGCGCCCAACTGCCGCGAATCACGGTGCCCGCCTGCCTGATGTATGCCACCCAGGACCAAACTGCGCCGATCTCAAACCGCGAGTTGATTGCCGGGCAAATTCGCAGTAAAGTGATTGAGGTACAAACACTGTACACAAGTGGTCATAATCTGGCGCTGGATGCCGAGTGTGAAACCGTCTTCCAGCTCACGGCAGATTTTATCTGGCGACACAGCCAGGAGACAGGTCAATAAGTAGTGGTTCCCCTCAGGCAAATGCTGGGGACAGACATGTTCCCTCGCATCGTTACGGGATTGGTGGGCGCTCCCATCATCCTGTTTCTCACGTATGTCGGCGCGCCGCTGTTCAACCTGGGGGCAACCATCGCCGGGATCATCGGCGGCCTCGAACTATCGCAGATGGTCCGGTCTGCCCACAATCGCCTGACACTGCTGGTGAGCCTCATCATTGTGTCGATCGTCATCGCCATCTGGCTGGACGCCCTGCCCATCGCGCTGCTCGGCCTGCTGATATTTGTCGTCGTGGGCCTGCTGGAAACACGCCAGCAGCGGGGTCTTTCGCTGCGCCGCTACGGATATGCTCTGGGCGGTGCGCTCTACATCGGCCTGTCGATGGGCGTGCTCACCCTGATCCGCGCCGGTGAAAACGGCATGCTGCTGACCTTTATGCTGTTCATCAACAACTGGTTTACGGACAGCTTCGCCCTGATCGGAGGGCGGTTATTCGGCAAACACAAGCTGGCTCCTACGGTTTCGCCCTCTAAAACTGTGGAAGGCGCGCTGGTCGGCCTGACGATGGGCGTCCTGGCGGGTTTTGTGCTGGGGACGATGGGCGGGCTGCCGGTGCAGGTCGCGCTGATCGCCAATATTGTCGTCGCCCTGGCGACCGAGACCGGTGACCTGATCGAGTCCCTGTTCAAGCGTTATGTCCATGTCAAAGACAGCGGCACAATCCTGCCCGGCCACGGCGGTTTCCTCGACCGGATGGACGGCACGCTGCTGGCCGCACCCGCCCTGTTCGTCATCCTCATTCTGCTCGGATAGACTCGAATTTTCGTGTGAAGTTGTGATATAATAACGAACAAGGAATTGCGCAGCTCATCAACACACCCCATCAATCCCAAATGAATGCGTTGCCTGAAAAGGCCCCTTGGGGTATGGCTGTCGCAACCAAAAAGACCCGCTGGTGAGCGGGTCTTCGTCTTTCTGGGATTATCTATTCGATTCGGGCTGGTCGCACCGGCTGGCCGTTCGTCATCAGCCCTCCGGCAAACTGCTGTGCCAGATTAACCAGTTCGAGCGGCAGCACAAACTTGGTCGACGCGCCCGCTCCGATGTCGCGCAGGGCGTTCATGTACTGGAGGTACATGGTGTTGCTGCTGAGCTGCTGCGCTTCTTCCTCGATGGATTTGAGGGCGGCGGCGAAACCCTGCGCCCGCAAAAGCTGCGCCTGTCGTTCACCTTCCGCCTGTAAAATCGAAGACTGTTTCTGACCTTCCGCCCGCAAAATAGCCGCCTGTTTCTCGCCTTCGGCCACCGCGATGGCCGCTTCCCGCTCACCGCTGGCCCGGGTCACGACGGCGCGGCGTTCACGCTCGGCGGTCATCTGGCGGTTCATGGAATCCTGGACTTCGCGCGGCGGCTCGATTTCGCGGATTTCCACGCTGGTCACTTTCAACCCCCAGCGCTCGGTGACATCGTCCAGCTTGACGCGCAGCGTATCGTTGATCTGCTCGCGCTTGGACAGCACATCGTCCAGCGAAATGTCACCGATGACCGCACGCAGGGTCGTCGTCGCAATATTGGTGGAGGCGTTGACCACATGATCGACCGCGATGACCGACAGTTTGGGATCGACGAGCCGGTAATATACCAGGAAGTCGATGGAGATCGGGGCATTGTCCTGCGTGATGGCCGTCTGCGCTGGAATATCCAGGAATTTCTCGCGCATATCCACCCGAGTAGCCTGCTCTAAAAAGGGCAGGACAATCGTCAGGCCAGGCCCACGCGTGCCCGCATACCGCCCCAGCGCCAGGATCACCAACCGCTCGTATTCCGGGATGATACGGAACGTGCGGACGATGAGGTAGAAGACGAACAGGATGATAAAAATAATCAACAGCGATACTTCAGGCATGGCACTTACTCCTCGTGGCCGTTCAGCGGGGCGCGCTTGTGCTTGACCCCTTCGACAAGAATGTTTAACCCGTTGCGTTCCACTACCACGACTTCATCCCCGGAATCCAGGGGGCGGTCACTGGTGGCGGTCCACAATTCGCCGCGCACGTGGACAGTCCCGGTCGGATTTAAGGCGCTGATTACCCGCCCATGCGCACCGAGCAGGGCCGCGTCGTCATCCACCAGCGGCTGCAAGCGGGTTTTCTCCAGCACCGGGATGAGCACATAACGATGATAGATCAGCGACAGTACCACGATCAGGCCGATGATCGCCGGTGACACCTGTAGGCCGTGGAACATGAACAGGCTGCCGGCAGCTTGCAGCACCAGCCCGCCCACCGCCAGCGGCAGGAACTGCTGTTTGATGAAGGGCATGACGATAAACGTCAGCACTCCCACGACCATGACGATCACAGCGCTCCAATTGGTCGGCATATCGCTCAGGATCACGATCACCCCGATCACGATACTGGCCGACAGGATTTCGAGCAGCCCGGTGCCAGGGACATAGGTGGCCGTGACGCCTAACCACAGACCGAAGATCAGACCCAGATAGATGATATTGGGATCAATTGTTGGCATAATTGTAGTTCCTTTCAACCAATCCCCTCCTTATATTATACGGCGTTTCGCGGCCCAAACCCCCCAAATGATTGGTGGGTCGATTTTTCTCATATCATTTCTCGGATTATGAATTATAATTGCGCTGCAAAGTTAATCGATCACACACATTCTGGTTGTATGATTTTGCCTCGACTGCACATCAACAGTGAACGCTTGCAGGCTGATTTTGAAACCATTTCCAGGATCGGCCTGACAGAAACTGGGGGCATTTCGCGCCTTGCCCTCTCACGAGAAGACCTGGAAGCCCGCGCCTGGTTTGCCGACCAGATTGAAACAGCGGGCTTATTGATTCATGACGATGATGCCGGCAATCTCAGCGGTATCCTGCGCTCCGATAACCCCCAGGCACGCACGCTGCTGGTCGGCTCCCATCTTGATACGGTGCCCAACGCCGGGCGTTATGATGGGGTGCTGGGCGTGCTGGCCGGTTTGGAATGCCTGCGGACGATCAAGGAATCCGACCTCGACCTGCCGGTGCACCTGGAAGTCATGGATTTTACCGACGACGAAGGAGCCTGGCAGCCGATGTTCGGCAGTATGAGTCTGACCGGCAAGCTGCCCAAAGACCTGCTCAACTCCGCTGACCCGGCTAAAAGCGCGTTCCGGGCCGCGCTGCGCCGGGCCGGGATTCAACCCGATGACGTGCGCCGCGCCGCCCGTGACCCCAGAGCATTGGCCGGGTATGTCGAAATGCATGTCGAACAGGGATCGCGGCTGGAAAGTGCCGCGACTACCATCGGTGTGGTGACGGCCATCGTCGGACGCACGTCCTATCAGCTCCGCTTTTTGGGGCAGGCCGGTCATTCTGGCACGGCCAGCATGAGCCTGCGGCGCGATGCGCTTCAGGGAGCCTGTC